>JAIEQQ010000416.1 GCA_019747615.1 Phycisphaerales bacterium | reverse complement strand
ACCGCGGCCATATCGCCCGTGTCCACGCCCTTGCCAAAGTCCTTCAGGAGTTGGCCCGCTTCCATGGCCGAGTCGAGGTCCAAGTCCAGCGAAGCGATAAGGTTGTGATCGATCATAAGAGAAAAAGCTCTGATCCCGCGGAGGGTGCGAATGTTCCCTGCACACGACGTTGCGGATGCTGACCGACCCGAGCCTCGCCACGATGGGTCAGAGGCACGGGTCCCAAGCGATTCCGCCGCGGGGGTGTCGCGTGCAGGACAGGGGAGAAGGATAGGCGGGGTGGAGCGCGCGATGGCGGACCGAATGGATCGTCGATACGGCAGCCCGTGACGCCGCGTGATCTACAGATCGCCGGCAGTGGATCGCGACCGAGGGCCTTGATAGGTATAAATACTGATAATTCCTGAATCAGCCCGGAACCCCAACACAACAGCGCGCCAAATCAGTAATACAGGGGGGATGCATCGCTTCACATGGATCATCTTGGCGGCGGTGGTTCTGGCAGGCGAGATTCCTGCGGTCGCGCAGTCCCCGACGCAACCGCCGCTGACGCTGGATGAGATCTCGACGCTGATCCGCAACAGCCCGCCGATTGAGATTCGCGCGACGCGGACGTTTTCGACGAATGTGCCCGCAGCGGAGATCGAGCGCCGTTGGCACGAGATCGCGAACAAGCCGGATCACCCTGAACGGCGCGACATCGAGCGACTTCGAGATCTGAGCCACGCGAAGGAAGCCACAGAGATCGTCATGGCGTTCGGCGGCGGGCTTCGTTATCTCGCCGAGAAGAGCAGCGACAGCGTGGGCGTCGTTGCTGCGGGCGACGACTCTGTGCGGTGGATGCTGGGGAGATTCGAGTATGAGCCCGGCGTGCGAACGGGACAACTCACCGTGATTCGCGCGGGCGTTCCTTTTCCCATGACTTCAAACGTGAGTCAGTTGCTCAATGAAGTTTCGCAGCAGGTAGTCACGCTGGCCAATGGGTACATCGTGACGGGATCGCTCTCTGCGGTCGCCGGCCCAGGCGAGTCGTACAGCGATGGCGATGTTGACCGATTCGAGGTCACGCGCGACTCCGGTGGGCGAATCGCCCGCGTGATGCGCGTCTCGGGCGTCAAACCCGAAAGACTTGTTTGGACCGCCGAGTTTCGATACGACGAGTCCAACCCGCTGCTGGTGCTCAATCTGCCGCTCGCCAAATCTGTCAGGATCGTTGAGCAGTCGGGCGTCATCGCGGAGTGGTCCAACATCAGTGCTGGCCCGATCGCCGAGTCCACGCTTCGCGAACGTATTGCGATCCCGGAGGTCGAAGCGTCCACAAAGGTCGTCGACTTCGGCTCATCCGCGTCGACGCAAATCCCTGAAGGCCCGACCATCGTGTGGGAGAGAGGGCCGGATGGCGACAAGTTCACGGTGACCGGCGCGTCGGCTTCAAGTGTGCCGGCCTTGCCCGTGGCGTCCAGGAGCGGCTGGGGCCGTTGGCTCGCCATCGCGCTGGTCGCCGGGCTCGCGGCGTCTGGTTTCTGGCTTTGGGCGAGACGGAGAACATAACTTTTTTCAATTTTTTGGAGAGCATCGATGAAGTATCATGCCCGCGGATCCGCCGTGTTGAACGTGTGCATCGTGACCTGTACGCTACTCGCGGCGTCCGCGACGTTCGGGTGCTTTGTGACGATTCAGCGAACCTGCTCCTCGATCCATAGCGACATCAACCGGACGCGTGTCTGCGAAAATGGAGCAAACGCAGTCCCCTGTGGCGACCTCGTGATCGGAGATGTCAACATCAGTGACGTTCGAGGCGCGGCGGTGGGTGAGGCGGGCTTGGTCGATGTTGAGTCGCCGACCAAACGGCAGTCGTTCACGGTTCGATTTTATAAGTGCATCGATAACGGGAAAGTTTGCACCAAGAATGGAGGCGACACAATCCTAACGTGCCAAGGTCGGCAGGCTAAGGGTGCCGCGTGTACCGTGACAATCGCTACGCCATGACCCCCGATGACAACACGCTGCCGTACTTGACAACTGCCGTCGCATGGCAGCGACATTCGATTGGAGCAGTCGTATGCGTTGGGCCCGCGATTTTGCTCGTATCTTGTTTAGCAAAGCTCGCCGATTGGGACGCCCACCATGCCCTCGTTGCGGGCCTGCTCAATCGAACCGACCGCTTCGCAGAGCTCTTTGCAAGCCTGATCGTCGTCATCGAGTTCCTCCCAACCGCGCTTCTGTTGGCCCGTCTTCCTCGCGCGGCGAATCTCTGGTCGCTCGCATTCTTCATCACTGCCACGATCGCGTGGATTTCGGCCAGTCGTTCAATCTCGAAGCCGACGTGCTCCTGCTTCGGGCAATGGTCGCAATACACGCTGATCGTGGAAGGCGTCGCTGGCGTCGCCATCCGCAACGGCGTGTTCATCGCCTTGACATTGATCGGCCTTTGGTTCTGTTGGCGAAAGCAGCCGGCATGAAGTCTACCGGACGACCTAGGCAACCGCGTGCCTTCTCGCTGATCGAGCTGATGATCGTCATTGCGATCATCGCGATCGTCATCACGCTCGTGGTCGTCGGCTTGCGATTCGCTCGCGATCGCACACGCTCGATCACCGACCTCTCAAAGCTCCAGCAGTTCAGCGCCGCCTTCGCAGCCTACGGCCAAGACTATCGCGATCAGTACCCGTACGTCACGAAGCCCGGTTTCATGTCCGCGTCCGTCGGCGACAGCAGCGTCCCGATGGCACGCGTCTCCTACTTCGACGCCTCTGAAGTCTGGCACATCCCGCTGGCAAGACCCTACTTCTCGGCGGTGGCGACGTCCGATCTGTTCTTCCCGTCCACGTTCGTGAGCGACGATGCCACGTTCCGCCCATTCAGAACGCCATTCCGCTACGCGTGCAGCTTCATCGCAGAGCCCGACTATTGGCGGGCCGAAACTCGGCTCACGGGCACGAGCCAGCTTCGCTCAACGAAGATCACGCAGGTGACAGCACCCTCTCGCAAGGCGCTCATCGTTCAAGGTTGGCCCACCAAATCGTGGACCGAACGAGAGCACCCGCCCCTTTTCCAGACCACGCTCTGCGACGGTTCGGCCCGAGCCGTCGGCCTGGCCGACTGGGTTCCCGGCTACAAAAACGGGTGCGGAAATCCGTTAGAGAATTTTGGTGCGGTCCACCGGTTCGACAACCCCGTGATGCTCCACACCGTCGGCGGCGCAAGCGGCTTCGACATAGGCTCTCGCCAGTAACGACGAGGCGATCCGGCACCGCATGCAATCCCGCAGGCGGCCGTTCGTCGATCCCGGCACCAAAGCCTGTTCCTAGCCATTGCCGCTCGCAACGCGAGCTCGGAGCAATCCATGACGAGCACCCGTTATTCCGGTTCTGTTCGGGTTACCCTCGGGCTGATCTCATGCACTGCCATCGCGTTCGGCGGCGTCGCCACCGCATCGGGCGCGCCAGCCCCGGAGTTTTGCGAGGTCACGCAGCTCGCCCTCGGCGCGCTCCAAGGTCAGAACGTCACCACGCCCATCCCCGGCTTCGAGCTGCTGCTCATGAAGGACGGACAGGTCGTCTATCACCGATCGTTCGGCGCGTGGTCCTTGAATCGCCCGGCCAACGCCGACTCAGCCACCAAGACCATCTCCGGCGCCGTCATCGCCTCACTGCTGGACTCCAGCCCCCAGCCGTTCACCCTCGATACCCGCCTCAGCCAGTACCTCCCGTCATTCACCGGCGACAAAGCGGCGGTGACCGTTCGCCAAGCCTTCTCGCACACCTCCGGCATCACGCGCGGCTCGTTAACGCTCTCGAACACCACCATCACGCTCCAGCAGGCCGCCGCCACCATCGGCGGCCTGCCGCTCGAGTTCGCACCCGGCTCCACCTTCGCATACGGCGGCTCCTCGATGCGCGCCGCCGGCGCCGCGGCGGAGATCGCCGGCGGAGCCCCGTGGAACTCGCTCTTCGCCTCGCGCATCGCTACGCCGCTGAATCTCTCGGTCACCCGTTACGTGCTCGCCTCGCCCACCAACCCGCGCATCGCAGGCGGCTGCGAGTCCAACGCCGTCGAGTTCTCGCGGATGATGGAAATGCTCCGTCGCGGCGGCCTCCACGGCACAACGCGCGTGATCTCCGAAGCCTCCGTCAACGCCATGTTCACCCGCCAGAGCCCCCTTGGTGTGCCGATCGACAACACCCCGCTGCCCGGCTCCAGCGACTACGGCATCGGTGTGTGGTTGGATCAACGCGACCCCAGCGGCAACCTCGTCGGCGCGCTCGCCGCGGGTGCCCGCGGCTTCTGCTCGTGGATCGACTTCGACGACGGCATGGTCGGCTGTTTCTCGACGGACGTCAGCTCGACCGGTAACGTGCTGAACCTCGTGTACCTCTTCCGCGACGCCGCGCAGCGAGAGATCCGAAACCTTCCATGCTCACCGGCCGACATCGCCAGCGACATCGGCCTGCCCTTCACCGGCTGCTACAGCCAGATCACCAACAACGGCGTCACCGAGGGTGACTACAACGCCTTCTTCGCCGGCTTCTTCAACGCTCAGCCCACGTGCGACATCGCCTTCGATGATGGAACGCCCCTCCCGCCGTTCGGCACCAGCGCCGGCTCGCCAAACAACGGCGTGACCGAGGCCGATTACAACTGCTTCTTCAGCCGCTACTTCGATGGCTGCGGCGGCTGACACGAGCGACATCACTCGGTGTTGGCGACATCCCACTGGCCAGCCGCGTGTCACCGAGTTCGCGTGTCATCTCGCTCTGTTGAAACCTCCCACGTTCTTCAGCCCGAAGGGCTGCACGCCAGTAGCCGGGGTGTGGAGCGAGTCTTCGAGCGACACCCCCGGTATGCGGCCTTGAACTCCTGTACCCCGAAGGGGTACACGCTGTCTCGATGACGTGCACTCCGCAGCAGCTCTGAGATCACCCGACGAATCACGTCCAGACCTTCGTGGAGGCCGTTGTATCGACATCCGTTCGGTAAGGCGTTGGCACCCAAAAAATCTTCACTTCCCCCTCTTCTTTGCAATGGAATCCTCCTTTCCGGCATCTGGAATGCCCGCGTCGTGGCGGCAAACCAGAGGGATTGAAAGGGAGATCTATGAAAACAGCCGTGAAATGTGGACTTGCAACGATGTCGCTTTTCTTGACCGCCGGCGTGGCAAACGCCGCGCTCCAGGGCAGCGCGACTGTCAACCCGACCCAGCTTACCGCCACGACCTGGCGGTATGACGTGAGCATCAGCAACACCGGCACCACGCCGATTGGCACGCTCTGGTTCGCGTGGATTCCCGGTCAGAACTACCTCACCAGCCAGCCGACCTCGATCCAGAGCGCCGCAGGCTGGACGCCCGCCGCCATCGGCAGCGGCTCAGCCTGGTCCGTCCGATGGACCGCCCAGAACACGAGCGTCGACATCAACGCCGGCGGATCGCTCGGCGGCTTCAGCTTCGTCAGCTCGATGACCCCGACCGCGATCAGCGGCAACTCGCCCGTGTTTACCACCACGCCCGTCACCACCTCGTTCTTCTACGAAGCCGCCGCCTTCGGAGACCCCGGCTTCCGCTTCGTCGCCTCCGTCATCCCGACGCCGGGTGCCGCCGGCGTGCTCGCCGCGGGCATGTTGCTGGCCGGTCGTCGTCGTCGCTAAGCTGGCACGAGTCTGTTCCATCAGCAACTGATCGAAACCGTTTCGAACGGTCTGGCATGAATGAGTCTTCCTCGGCGTCTGCGGCAGCGGCGACCGACGGTGCGCACGCACGCACCGCCGGTCCCGTTGCCATTCAGGCGCGCGAGTTCTGGCAAAGGTTCGAGTCAGCGCGCCAGAAACTCTGGCTCGTTGCCGCCGGAGTCATGGGCCAAGCCGCGGACGCCGATGATGTCGTTCAAGAGGCGTCGCTCGTCGGCGTCGCCAAGTTCGGCGAGTTCGCACCCGGCACCAACTTCGAGGCGTGGATGGCACAGATCACGCGACTGACCGCCCTCAACATGCTCCGCCGACGCGACCGCCATCGCGGCAGCGGCGAGCCCGATCTCCAGTCGCTCAATCTCGTCCGGACCGCTCACGGCGCGCCCGCGGCCCAAGAGCTCTCGCCAAACGTCCGCCGCGAGCTTGAGAGTCTTGATGAGACCGCGCGACTCTGCGTGCTCCTGCGCATCGTCGGCGAGATGCCTTACGCCAAAATCAGCGCGATCCTGCAGATCCCCGAAGGCACCGCCATGAGCCACGTGCATCGCGCCACGCGATCGCTGCGGGCCGTCGCAAGCCATGCGGACAAGAACTCACTCGGAGGGCACAACACATGACCGACCAAGGCAAACACGCGCCGCCTGACGATGGCCACGCACTGGATCGTTATGTCGACGGACTCATGAGCGAGTCCGAAGCTGCGGCGTTCCTGCGCTCAATCGACGGCGATCCGGACGCGCACGCCCAGATCGCCGCCCATCGCGCTCTGGTCGGCGAGCTCCGCGCCGCGTTCGCCGGCGGCGGTGCAGGCGCGCCGCTCGCGCTCTCAACCTACAACACCTCGCGCACCTCGCGCCGTCGGGCCTGGCTCGCCGTGGCCGCCGTCGTCGCGCTCGTCGCCGCCGTGGCGATCAACGTCCTTCCATCGAACAACACCACCGAGCCGCGCTCGCGCGTAGTCGACGCCAGCAAGAGCCCGCTGCAGCGAGCGAATCTCGAGTTCGCCCGACAAGTGGCCGCAGGCATGCGCCCGGAGATCGTGTGCACGACCCCGCAGCAGTTCGCCGAGTGGACCGAGCAGAAGCTCGGCGAGCCGCTCAAGCCCGGCGACCTTCCGCAAGGCGTCACGCTCGCCGGCTGGAGCTACGCCCCGGTGTTCACGTCATACACCGCGGTGCTCCTGGCCCACTCCGGCACCGAGCCCGTGGTGGTACTCATGGACGCCTTCGCCAATGCCGAATCGCTCCCGCCCGAGGGCGCAAGCGACGGCATTTATCGCTTCCGCCGTCGAATCGGGAGCATCGAGATGGTCGAGATTTCGCGCCTGAACGAAGCGGTCATCCTGCCGCGACTCGAGGCCGCGGCGAGCATGCCCGGCACGCCATGAAGTTCACCCTCCCCCGATTCCTATCGGGGGAGGTGGCGAGTCCGCGAGCCGGAGGGGGCGAGGCTCACGGCGTTGCGTATGTCACTCAGCGCAAATGAAAAGAGCCCCGCACGCGCGGGGCTCTCTGTCGTATCACGCTTCGATCGAACGACGCCTCGCCGATTACGGGAAGATGCCGCGAACCTCGTACGCCTCGGTCAGCCGCTGCAGCGCCGCGATGTACGCCGCGGTGCGCAGGTCGCACTTGTACTTGCCGCGGGCGGCGCGGGTCTTGGTCGCGGCTTGCACCATGTGCTTGTTCAGGGCCTTGTCCACCTTCTCCAGATCCCACGCCTGGAACGTCTTGTTCTGCACCCACTCGAAGTACGACACCGTGACCCCACCGGCGTTGCAGAGGATCGCCGGCAAGACCTCGATGCCCTTGTCGATCAGGATGCGCTCGCCAGCCGGCGTCGTCGGGGCGTTTGCACCCTCGGCCATGACCTTGCAGGTGATCATCTTGGCCTCGGGCTCCTGGATCATTTGCTCCAGCGCCGCGGGGATGAACACATCGACCTTGTGCTTGTAGAAGTCGTCCTTGCTGCACTTGGTGGCCTTCGGATAGCCACCGACGCCGCCCTTGGCCTTTACGAACTCGGCAAGGTCATCAGCATCGATGCCCTTCTCGTTGATGATGAAGCCGGTGTGGTCCGCCGCCGCCGTCAGCTTCGCGCCCTTGCTCTGGAAGATCTTGGCGCTCCAGCTCCCCACATTCCCGAACCCGAGCACGCTGAAGTTGCACTTCTCGGGCTTGAGCTTCAGCTCCGGCAGCATCTCGACCAGCGTGTCAACCACGCCCTGGCCCGTCGCCTTCTCGCGTCCCAGCGACCCGCCGTATGACACGGGCTTGCCGGTGATCACCGCCGCGGGGTTGTCCCCGCCGATCTCGCTGAGGAAGCTGAACGTGTCGGCGATCCAGGCCATGTGCTGGCTGTTGGAGCCAACGTCCGGCGCGGGGATGTCGTAATCCGGCCCGATGTTGTGCGCGATCGCAGCGGTGAACCGCCGCACGATCCGCTCCATCTCCGCGCTGGAGTGATCACGCGGATTGACCTTAATCCCGCCCTTGCCGCCGCCGTACGGCACGCCGACCAGGGAGCACTTCATGGTCATCAGGAACGCGAGGCTCTTGACGTCGTCCAAATGCACGTCGTGGTGGAAGCGCAGGCCGCCCTTGTACGGGCCCAGCGCGTTGTTGTGCTGCACGCGATAGCCCTTGAACAGCTTGAACTCGCCGTCGTCCATCTGCACCGGGAAGTGCACCATGATCTCGTTCTTCGGCTGCGCCAGGATCAGCCGCAGATACCGCGGCAGGTTCATGATCTCCGCTGCCCGCAGCATCGTCGACACCGTCTCGGTGTACAGGTTGTTCGGATCCTCCGGCAAGCCAACCTCACCCACGATCGGGTCCGTGCGCGGCGTCGTCAGAGCCTTGCCGTTCGAGTTTGACGCCTTGGCGTTCTTGCCTTTGGTGAGGGTGCTCATCGTCACGGGTCCTGTAAAAGTGAAGTGTCGCGCAGAGATCCGGCAGTTGCCACAAGTGAACGTTCGGTCGCGAGGCCAGCCCTCGGGATCGCCAGCATACCGTCGAACGCTTGCAATGTGCTGGGAGCGTTTCCCACCACGCCAAACGCACGGATCCGGGCACCCCGAGGGGACACGATGATACTCTACTGCTGCTCCGATTTGCTGTGGGCGACCAAAGTCAAATCCACCGCCGATTCGCTCGGGATTCCCTGCCGTCCGGCTCGAAATCTGGAGATGCTCAGCGCCCGCCTGGCCGACTCGCCCGTCAAGGCCCTGATCCTCGATCTCGAAGCCGGTCCGGTCGCCATGGAACTGCTCGCCCGCGTACGCGCCGCGGCCGCGGGCGCGAGGCCCGAAAGCGCGATCCGCGTCGTCGCCTTCGGCCCGCACGTCGAAGTCGGCGCACTCCGCGAAGCCGCCGCGGCTGGCGCCGAGAGCGTCCTCACCCGCGGCGCCTTCAGCGCTCGTCTGCCGGAGATTTTGCGTGATCTCGATCACGCGACCAACTAACTCACGCCATCAACGAACTCACGCAGTCAGCGTCCCGATGCCAGCCTGAGCCGCCGACATCGCCGAAGTGAAGCCGCCGAGACCATCGCGGCGCACACGGACGGTTCCACCATTTCACGCGACTTTGCGCAGTCTTCATGGTTGCTCGGCGCTGCGCCCGGTGGTCTCGAAGCGACCCACCCAGCCCGGGCGCTGGCGATCCCTACACGAGAAACCCTCGCACGATGCGGGGGTTCACCCAATGCTCGCGCTTCGGGGGCAATCTCCGAGACCCGGAGGGGTCATTTTGTTCAGGAATCATCTTCTCTGAGTGCAATTCTCAGAAACCGCGATATCTTCGAGTGCGTCTATCGCTCATCCGATCTCACCCCCTCCGCGTCGCGACCGTTGCACGCGCAGGCCGTCGCCTCTCACCACACCCGGAGCCCACCTCATGAAGACTCGACTGTTCAACGCGCGCCTCAGCGCCCTGATCCTCGCGGCCGGCGCGCTCTGCTCGCTCGCCCAGTTTGCCAGCGCCCAAGTTCCCGTCATGATCGACGTGAACCCCTATTCGACCACCGCAGCGGACTCATCGCCCGCCAACTTCGCCCGCTTGGGCAACTCCGTGCTCTTTGCGGCCAACGACGGCACCAACGGCCTGGAGCTCTGGATCAGCGATGGCACAGCGGTCGGCACGGTCCTGCTCAAGAACATCAACGCCGGCGCCGGCGTCGGCAGCAGCCCGGCCAACCTCACCAGCTTCGGCTCGCGCGTCGTCTTCACCGCCGATGACAGCATCAACGGCCGCGAGCTCTGGATCACCGACGGCACCGAAGCCGGCACCGTCCTGGTCAAGGACATCCGCCCCGGTGTCTCCGGCGCGACGTTCTCATCGGGCTTCGGCGTCGTCGGTACCTTCGGCACGCCCGGCAGCTTCATCTCCTTTGGCGCCAGCGATGGCACGATTGGCACCGAGCCCTACGTCACCGACGGCACGACCGCCGGCACCGTGCTCCTGGGCGACCTCCGCCCCGGTGCCACCGGCTCCAACGCCTCGGGCTTCTTCGCCAGCGGCAGCAAGGTCTACTTCCTGGCCAACGATGGCGGCGCATTCGGCAACGAACTCTGGTCCACCGATGGCACGATCCCCGGCACCGTTCGCATCACCGATATCGCCCCCGGCACGCTCTCCTCAGGCTTCTCGATCGATCTCGTCGTGAACGGCTGGGCCTATGGCTCCGGTGCCACCAGCGGCTCCGATGGCGAGCCGACCGTCGTCAACCTGACCACGCTTCAAACTCGCCGTCTCAACGACATCCGCCCCGGCACGAGCAGCTCGCTGCCACAGGAGTTCGTCGCGATCGGCAGCGATGTCTACTTCCGCGCCTCTGCGACCGGCACCGACATCCAGCTCTACAAGGTGACTTTTGACATCAACGGCGACCCGATCGGAGCCGGAAGACTCCTCGATATCAACTTCACGGGCAACGACAACGTCGGCAACCTCGCGGTGTTCAACGGCCTGCTCTACTTCTCCGCCACCGACGGCATCACCGGCCGCGAGCTGTACGTTTCCGACGGCACCAGTCTGGGCACCTCCCGCGTTGCGGACATCAATCCCGGCGCTGTCGACTCCGCCCCGCTCGCCCTGCTTGTCGCGAATAACAAGCTCTACTTCTCCGCGGTCTCCGGTCTCTTCGGTCGCGAGCTCTACGTCTCCGACGGCACCGCCCTGGGCACTTCTCGCCTCGCGGACATCCGCCTCGGCCAGGCCAGCGGCATCGCCACCACGCTCAACTCCATCGCCCTCGGCAGCAACCTCCTCTTCGCCGCATCGGGCACCACCACCGGCATCGAGCTCTTCTCCACCGACGGCACCGCCGCCGGCACTGGGCTGCTCCGCGACATCCGCACGCAATCGGTCAACGCTGGCTCAGCACCGACGTCGTTCGTCGCCGCCGGAGGCCGCCTCTACTTCTCGGCAACTGACGAGGCCAACGGCCGCGAACTCTGGACGTCCGACGGCACGCAGGGCGGCACGGTTCTCGTCCTGGACTCCAACCCCGGCGGCTCCGGCAGCACGCCGAACAACGGCAGCCCCTACGGCCTCACCGCCTTCGGCACCGATCTGCTCTACGCCTCCAACAACGGCACCACCGGCAGCCTCACCGGCATCGAGTACTACAAGGCCGCCGGAACCTCCGCGTCGATCGTCGCCGATATCAACCCCGGCACGGGCTCCGGCGCTCCGGGCTCGATCCCCAACATCGGCGTGCTGAACGGCGTCGCGTACTTCAACGCGACCAACGGCACCACCGGCGCTGAACTCTACCGCTACGACGGCACCAACGCCCCCACCATCGTCCAAGACCTCAACCCCGGCACCGGCGGCTCGAGCCCCGCCAGCTTCGGCACCCTCGGCAGCTTCCTCTACTTCAGCGCCGGGTTCACCACCGCTGGCGGTAGCGGCTTTGAACTCTACCGAACCGATGGCAACACCATCACCCTCGTCGAAGACTTCAACCCCGGCGCAAGCAACAGTTCTTCACCCTCGGGCCTCTTTGCCTCCGGCGGCAAGCTCTTCATGCGCGCAACCTCACCGGGCATCGGCTCGGAACTCGTCGCCTATGACCCGGCGATCAACGACATGTACCTCGTCGCCGACGTCCGCACAGGTGCGACCGGCGCGTTCGCCTCGCAGACGCCCCAGTTCGTTGACTTCAACGGCTCGCTCTTCTTCCTCGCCCGCGACACCGGCGACAACGTCCAGCTCTTCACCACCGACGGCCTGCCCAGCGGCACCGTCACCGTCAAGTCCAACGCCATCGGCAGCACGCTCTCAACACTCGTGAAGTCCGGCAACTTCCTGTACTTCAACGCCGGCACGCTCATCGGCACCAATGTCCAGCTCTGGGCGTACGACGGCGTCGCCAACGGTGGCCAGGCCTTCCCGATCACCGTCAACCCC
>JAIEQQ010000686.1 GCA_019747615.1 Phycisphaerales bacterium | reverse complement strand
CATGCTCTGGCCGCGTTGAACTCCTTCGAGATGCGTCATCGTTGGCACCGAGACGACGGCGTGGCGGAGGTCGTCGTGCGATCAACCGTCCAAGGGTATCGCGGGCGAATCCGAGACTGCCGCTCGAATCAGAATATCGGCTGAACCCGACCTTGTCGCCAGTATCCATACGCGAATCGAAGCTGCCGGTTCACGCGACAGGGGCCGTGGAGTTCCGGCCGGGGCGGCCGCCCGCCCAGCCGCCGAGTTTCGGGGCCGCGCGCCGCGTTGCCCAGATCAGGACGGCGACACCGACGCCGACCATTGCAACGCTGAGCCATTGGCCGCGTGAGAGGCCGAGCGGTCGCGCGGCGGCACCGATGAACTGGGCATCCGGCAGACGCCAAATCTCGGTGACCACGCGCAGCGCGCCGTAGACGATCAGCCACCAC
The DNA here is from genome assembly GCA_019747615.1 of Phycisphaerales bacterium. The sequence continues at coordinate 11,529 of JAIEQQ010000686.1, read as the reverse complement.
GCCGCGACCACGCCGGGCTTTTGCGGGACGCGCCAGACGATCCACACAAAGAGCCCCAGAACGATGCCCTCGGCGAAGGCCTGATAGAGCTGCGACGGATGGCGGGCGCTGAGCAACGGCTCAAGCTGTTCGCGATAACGCGCGGCGTGGTTGATCACATAGTTGAGCGATGTCTCCCATTTCTCGCCAGGCTGACGGACGCTTTCGACCAAGGCGTCAAGCCGGGCGAACTGCTCCGCTGCGAGTGCGGGGGTGTGGCTCTGCGGATCCGGATTCGGCAACTTACCCGGCTCTAACCAGCCCGACAGCTCCTGCGGGAACCGCACCGACCACCAAGGCGCCGAAGCGACCTGCGTCGTCTTGGATGGCTCCACGATCACGCGGCCGAGCAACTCGCCGTTGACGAAGTTCGCGATGCGGCCAAGGAAGATGCCGAAGACTGAGACAAGCCCCATGCAGTCAACGACGTGGAGCGTGGAACTTGTGGGATCAAGCGAACCAGGCGGCGCGAGGTCGGGGGATTCGGATCGCGATGATGATGGCGGCGAGCTCTCGCCCGTCCCCGCCCCCGCCGTCTTAGGCGGGCCAGACGACGCCGCTGCGGGCGTCACGACGAGATCGTCGGTACGGAGCCATCGCGTGCTGTACCAGCAGGCGACGATGATGCCGACCATGCCGCCATGGCTGGCCATGCCGCCGTGCCAGATCTGGAAGAACTTGAGGCCGATGAGCGATTGGTCATAGACCAGCCCGTAGCCGATGCGACCGCCCAGGAGTGTGCCAAGAACCACTGCGAGCATGACATCCGGCACGCGCTCAGCGGGGATCGCAATCAGCCCACGCTTCGCCAAGCGAGCGAGCACGAACCACGCGAGCACGAATCCGACGACGTATGTGAGCCCGTAGAAACGCACGGCCAGATCGCCGGAGATGGTCAGCAACTTGCCGTCAAGCGTGTGAAAGTACGCTGCGAGAAAGAGCATGAGTGACGATAGGGCGTGCGGTGCCCGATCGGTCCGGCCGCGGTGTGAGGGTTTTTAGACCGATGCTGCGGCGCCGCCTCGCTGCGGGTCATCGGTCTAACGCTCTCTAGGAATCGCCAGTCATAGGTGTTTGCGATTTCGGCTGCAAGGTTCGGGGATCCGGGAGCAAGTCACTATGCCGGCGCGGGCCGGCGGTGCGTGGACGGACTCGATGTACGGTCCACGATTGGGTGTACTTTTTCGCGTCTCTCAGGAGTTGCTCCCATGTCGATCTGCAATTCGATCGTTCGCTCCCTCGCTCACGCCATGAGCGGCCGATTGCGTGCGCACGCACAGAGCATTTCCGCAGCGATGCTCGCATCTCTTGCCGGCGCGGTCCACGCCGCACCGCCGGTGATCTACAACATCGGCGTCATGCCCGGCGGCACGTACACCAGCGGCGCGAGCGTCAGCGGCGACGGCACGACGGTCACCGGTTGGGGGAACACGACAGTTGCCGGGGTGCCGAAGGTTCGCCCGTTCCGATGGGTCTTTCCCGCCGGGCCGATCCAGGTCATCCCGATGGCCGTGGAGAGCGAGGGTCATGGCATCAGCTTCAACGGCCAGCACATCGTCGGCTACACCATCAACACGCCAGCGGTCCTGCCATTCCGGTGGACGGTGTCCAGCGGTTTCACGCCGATGAACCTGCTGCCCGGCGGCACGTTCGCATACCTCTACAGCACGACGTTCAACAGCGCCGCCTCGGCGGGGTTTGGTAACTCGACCAGCGGCGGCCGCGCAATCCGCTGGAACAGCGTCGGTACGCCGCAGGACCTGGGCCTCATCCCGGGGCAGACGGCCAGCAACCCGAGTTCGACCGGCTACGGCATCAGCCCCGACGGCGCGATCGTCGTCGGCGAGGCTTCCTGGGCCCCCGGCGTCCAGCACGCCATGCGATGGAACGTGCCGTTCGGCCCGATGCAGAGCCTCGGTACGCTGCCGGGTCACGTCTCTGCACGGGGCTTTGCGGTCAGCACCAACAACTCGACGATCGTCGGCTCGTCCAGCGTGAGTTTCAGCCACGGCAGCCCACGAGCCTTCCGACTCAAGGCCCCCATGCCGATGCAAGACCTCGGCTTCATCCCCGGCAGCGGCTTGCCGACGCGCTTCTCCCAAGCGGTGGCGGTCAGCGGCAACGGCTCGCGCGTCGTCGGCGGGAGCTTTGACAGCACGTTCGGTCAACGCGCGTTCATCTGGATGGGCTCGACGGGCATGCTGGATCTCAAGGCGTATGTCGCGTCACTGGGCACGAACGTGACGGGTTGGAACTTTGAGTTCGCAAACGGCATCTCCACCGACGGCACCTCGATCTCCGGCAGCGGCACATTCAACGGGCAGAATCGCGCGTTCCTCATCAAGGGCCTGCCCTGCCTCGATCCCACGGCGTGGTGGTTTCCGGATCCCCCGTCGCCGCTGGGTATCTGCGCCGATCCGAACTGGCCGGTCGGCAGCGGGCCGGGCCTGACCGGCGCGAGCGTGACGCTGAGTGTGGACTCTGACGGCAGCGACGACCTCACGCACACCTGGGTCGTCACGGTCGGCAGCCAGGGCGGCACCGCGCCGATGCCGATCACCGGACCGATCTTTGAGGATCCGCAGTCGGGCCTCACGTTCTCCGTCGAGGGCTGGAATTCGCCGACGATCACGATCTCCAACCTCCGCCCGGCGCAGCAGCAGCCGGACATCGGGGTCGGCGTGATCGTCACCAACCCGTGCGGCAGCATCGCCACAAGCTCGCGCCCCATCCAGATTTTCGGCGTCTGCGCCACTCCGCCGAACAAGTGCAACCCGGCGGACATCGCCGATGACGCCGGCGCGCCGCTGCCGCCGTCGGGCCAGACAGGCGGAACAAACAACGGCGTGACCGAGGGCGACTACAACCTCTTCTTCGCGACGTTCTTTGATGCGGGTGAAGCCTGCGACATCGCCAACGACGACGGCTCGGCTCTGCCGCCGTTCGGCACGCTGCAAACCAACAACGGCGTGACGGAGGGTGATTACAACCTGTTCTTTGCGATCTACTTTGATGGGTGTGCGTTCTGAGCGAGAGCTGGCACAAACGGCACCTGCTCCGGAAAATCTGGAAATCTCCCATGTCGATCGGGCGCGCGTGCTCCGAACCGCGTTTGTGCTTTCGCGAGAGCGGCCCGCGACCGGGTGCCCGTGAATCGCCCGGCGGGGCAGGGAGTGCGTGGACACATGAAGCTGGTAAAGTTCCTGTCCATGAATGACGAGGCCGCGCGATCGCTCTCTGGGCTGCTGGACACTGTTGATCTGCCGCAACGCCAGCGGCTGTCGCAGATCTTTCCGCTCATCTACGACGACCTGCGACGGATCGCCGGTCGGTACATGTCGCGGCAATCCTCTGACCACACGCTCCAGCCAACGGCACTGGTCAATGAGGCGTTCCTGCGCATCCGGGACGGCTCGGTCGCGACGCACGGAACCGAACACGTCCTGGCGCTGGCGGCGATCGCGATGCGGTGCATCCTCGTTGATCACGCACGGGCACGCTCGACCGAGAAACGCGGCGGCAATCTGCCGCGAGTGTTTGCGTTGTCACCAAACGACGAACCAGCGGGCGCTGCCGATACGTGGGACGTGTCGATCCTCGAGCTCAACGAACTGCTGGGGCGGCTCGCGGATCTCCATCCGCGGCGCGCGCGGGTGGTCGAGCTCCGATTCTTCGGCGGGATGACCAACGACGAGGTCGCGTCGACGCTTGACATCGCGCGCTCGACGGTCGCAGAGGACTGGGCGGTAGCGCGGGCGTGGCTTCGCGTGCAACTGAGCCCAGGGGCAGAGCCGGGAGCGCCGCGATGAGCGATCGTGAGCGGTTCGAACTGGTGGCCGATGCGTTTCTGCAGGCGTCGCGGCTGCCCGCAGAACGAGTCGACGAGTACCTGCAAACTCGGTTCGGCGATGACGCGCAGATCAAACTTGAGGTCCGGCGGATGCTTGCCGCAGCGAAAGAGGGCAGCGTGTTCGAATCGCTGGCTCGGGAGCTGGATCCGCTGCACGCGCAGCTCCGCAAGGACGCGTCGGAGCGGCCGACGGCCCTGGAGCCGGCTGGCGGCTTCGCGAGCGAGATCGGTATCGAGCGCGAGGGGGACATGATCGGTCGGTACCGCCTGCTTGAACTGATCGGCGAAGGCGGGTTCGGGCGGGTGTGGACGGCCGAACAGCGGGAGACGGTGCAGCGCAAGGTTGCGATCAAGGTGATCAAGGTCGGCATGGACACGCGACAGGTGGTGGCCCGCTTCGATCAGGAACGCCAGGCCCTGGCGATGATGGAGCACCCGAGCATCGCGAAGGTCTTTGACGCCGGCGCGACCGCGACCGGGCGGCCCTACTTCGTGATGGAGCTTTGCAAGGGGCTGCCGATCTCGCAGTTCTGCGATCAGATGAACCTGAGCGTCGCAGAACGGCTGGGGCTGGTTGAGCAGGTGTGCGCCGCGGTGCAGCACGCGCACACCAAGGGCATTATCCATCGGGATATCAAGCCCGCGAACGTGCTCGTGTCGATGCAGGACGGCAGGCCTCTTGCGAAGGTCATTGACTTCGGGATCGCCAAGGCCACCGAAGCGCGCCTGACTGAGCGGACGCTGTTCACCGCCCACCGCCAGATGATCGGCACGCCGGAGTACATGAGCCCCGAGCAGGCCGGCGGCAGCCTGGACATCGACACACGAACGGACGTGTACGCACTGGGCGTCCTGCTCTACGAGCTGCTCACCGGAAGCACGCCCTTCAGCAGCCACTCGCTTCGCAGCGCGGCCTTTGGCGAGATCGAGCGGATCATCCGCGAGGTGGACCCGCCCAAGCCCAGCACACGCTTGAGCAAACAGACCGGTGACCTTGCGCGCGTCGCGGCCAGCCGTGGGATCGCGCCGGCACGGCTTGGGAGTATGGTTCGAGGCGAGCTGGACTGGATCGTGATGAAGGCGCTGGAGAAGGACCGCCAGCTTCGCTACGAGACGCCGACCGGCTTGGCGCTTGACATCCGGCGGTACTTGAGCGGCGAGACGGTGTCCGCGGCCCCGCCGAGCGCGACGTATCGGCTCAACAAGTTCGTTCGACGACACAAGGCGGCGGTCGCGACCGGGGCGTTGGTATCTGCGGCGCTGGTGCTGGGGCTGATCGGGACGAGCGTGGGGCTGATGACGGCCGAGCGTGCTCGCGATGCGGAATCGACGCAGCGCCGGGTGGCCGAGGCGGCGCGGGCCGAGGCGGTAACTCAGGAAGCTGAGGCCAAGGTGCAAGCGGCGATCGCGTCGGCGGTTGCGCGGTTTCAGGGCGAGATGCTCGCGGCGGTGAATCCGGAAAATCTGCCGCGGGATCCGGTGACGAACGAGCCGCTGCTGGACAGAATGACGGTGGTGCAGGCGATCGAAGCCGGGATCAGGCAGCTGGACAACGGCGCGCTCAAGGATCAACCAAAGGTCGAGGCGAGCGTGCGCGACTTCATCGGCACGACGCTCGAGGGCTTGGGCCGACTTGACGAAGCGGAGGTGAACCTGCGCAAGTCGCTTGCGATCTGCCGGGAGAGCTACCCGGCGGGGCACGAGGAGATTGCCAGCAGTCTGAACAACCTCGCGGGGGTGCTGATGCAGCAGGACAAGGTCGGACAGGCCGAACCGCTGTTGCGGGAGGCCTTGGCGATCGACCGCGCGAACCTGCCCGCGGGGCACCCGGACATCGCCACGAGCCTGGACAACTTGGCGGTCCTCCTGAAGGAGCAGGACAAGTTCGCCGAAGCCGAGCCGCTGTATAGCGAAGCGCTGGAGATTCGACGCGCGGCATTGCCTGCGGGCCATCCGGATGTTGCGACCACGCTGAACAACCTTGCGTTGCTGCTGAAGACCCAGAACAAGCTCGCCGACGCCGAGCCGCTTTATCGGGAGGCGTTGGAAAGCCGGCGATCGGCTCTTCCTGCTGGGCACCCGACGATTGCGGTGAGTATGAACAATCTCGGCGGGCTTTTGCAGGCCCAGGGCAAGCTCGCCGACGCCGAGCCGCTGCTACGCGACGCGCTGGAGATCTGGCGAGCGACACTTCCCGCCGGGCATCCGACCATCGCCGGCGCTCTGGCGAATCTCGCGGACGTGCGGTACCGACTCGGAAAGACCGCCGACGCGCGTGCGGGGTGGGACGAGGCGATCGCCTCGCTCCGCCAGGGGCCATCCGACGGCTCGGCGATGCTTGCCCGCGTGCTTCGTCGCGCGGGCATTGCCCGCATGAAGGACGGCAACGCCGCGGCGGCGCTGCCGGAGCTTGAAGAGGCTCTTGCGCTGGCAGAGAAACTGCTCGGCCCAGACGACCCGCAGCTCGCGGGGTATCGCGACGCCGTGGCCTCGTGCCGCGCTGCAATGGGGCGATAGTGCCGGCATGGTTGCGTGATGGGCGGCTGGTCGGGCGTGCTCAACAATTTTCAGAATCGAATCGGACCGGCCCTCGCCGGTTCTCGTTCTTCGTTGTGAGTGCTTGCGCATCCACAGCGGACCCATGGTCCGCGGCGTGGTGGCGAGGCCGTCACGCCCATTCACCGGAGACTCGACTATGAAGACTCGTCAACCGCTCTTGCCCTTGTTGAACGCTTGCCGTGCGGTTCGCCGCCTGGGCGGCGTTCTCTTCGTCCTTGTCATGGTGCTCGGGGTGACGCTCGCCGCGACGCGTGCTCAGGCCCAGTGCGGGCCGACGTGGAACACCAACTTCGGCAACCCCGGCGTATCCGTCGTGAGCGCGGTCTCGTCGATCGTCGAGATTCCCGGTGGCGACCTGATTCTGGGCGGTTCGTTCACAAGTATCGGCGGCGTATCGGCGACGAACATCGCCCGCTACAACCCCAGCACCGGGACGTACACGCCGATCGGCTCCGGCGTCAACGGCTCGGTCTCCGTGCTGGCGGTGGTCCCCACCGGCGTTGCCGGCGCTGGTGACGTCATCGTCGGCGGCCGCATGTCCAGCGCCGACGGCGTGGCGGTCTCCGGCGTCGCGCGGTACTCGCCCGGCACCAACACATGGAGCGCGCTGCCCGGCACATTCCCGCTCGACTCTGGAAACATCCGCGCCATCGCGGTCGTGCCCAGCGGCGTTGCAAACGCCGGCGACATCTACGTCGGCGGGTCGTTCGTCGACGGGGGCGGCGTATCGCAGGCTTTCTTCATCGTGCGGTACGTCGCCAGCACGAACACCTGGGTCGGGCTCGGGCCCTCAGGGCTCCTGGGCATGGCCAACACCGTCAGTTCCATCGCCGTAATCCCCAGCGGCCTGCCCAACGCCGGGCAGGTCATCATCGGCGGCTTTTTCGAGCGCACGCGGAATCAACTGGCCAACACCGGCGGCATCGTCCGCTATAACCCCGCGAACAACACGTTTGCTGCGCTGGGGACCGGGTTTGCCGGCACATCGCCGCAAATCAACAGCATCGCCATCCTCCCCAGTGCCGTCTCCAGCGCCGGGCAGGTCTTCGTTGGTGGCGCTTTCACTCAGGCCAGCGGAGTAGCCGCGACCAACCTCGCAAGCTTCAACCTCGCCGCGGGCACGTGGAGCTCGGTGGGCGTCGCGCCGGATGCGTCCGTCCGCACCCTGAGTCTCGCTCCGAACGGCACGTTGTACGCGGGTGGTCTGTTCTCCTCTATTGGCGGCATCTCGGGCGTGGGCGGCATCGCCAGCTACACCTTCGCATCGTCCGCCTGGTCATCAGTCGGCGGCACAGGACCGGGCGGCGTGAGCACCATCGCGGCCCGCAACACCGGCGAGGTCTTCGTCGGCGGCTCGTTCACCTCTGTGAGCGGCTTCCCCGCCAACGGGATTGCTCGCTACTTCGCATCCTTCGGCGGGCCGACGATCGTCGCGCAGCCCCAGGCGGTGTCGGTCTGCCCGGGCGGCACGGCGACCTTCAGCGTCGCCGCCTCCAGCGCTTCGTCGATCGCCTACCAATGGCGACTGAACGGTGTCAACATCACCGGCAACGCGTCGGCCACAACGTCCACGCTCAATCTGACGAACGTTACTGCCGCCGGCACCATCGACTGCCTCGTGTCCAGCGGCTGCTCTGTCGCCAGCACCGGTGTGACGCTGTCGCTCAGATCCGCCCCGGCGGTCACGCGCAACCCCAGCGGCGTGTCTCTTTGCCCCGGCGCGAGCCAGACGATCAGCATCGACGCCACGGGCACCGCGCCTCTGACCTTCCAGTGGCGGCTCAACGGCAACAACATTAACACCGCGACGAACCCATCCGCGGCGACGAGCGCGCTGACGATTACGAACTTCCAGGCTGCCAATGCCGGGACGTACACCTGCGTCGTCACCAACGCCTGCGGATCGGCGACGTCTTTCAACGGATCGGGCAACCTCAGCCTCAGGACGCTCCCGGCGATCACGCAATCGCCCAGCAGCGCCGTCGCGTGCGCCGGATCCTCGGCGTCGTTCACCGTCGCCGCCACTGGCAGCGGGCCGCTCTCGTACCAGTGGCGCAAGGGCACTACGAACCTCACCAACGGCGGCACGATCAGCGGCGCGACGACCGCCACGCTGACGATCAGCACGGTCGCGACCGGGGACGCCGCGGCGAACTACAACTGCGTCGTCAGCAACGCGTGCTCCAGCGCGACCAGCGGCAACGCCACGCTCACGGTCAATACCGCGCCGTCGATCACCGCGCAGCCGACCAACCGAACCGTCTGCTCGGGGACAAGCGCGACCTTCACCGTGTCGGCGATCGGCACGCCCGCGCCGACCTTCCAGTGGCGTAAGGGCACCACCAACCTCACGAACTCTGCCAACATCAGCGGAGCGACGACCGCCACGCTCACCATCAACGCGGCCGGGTCGGGCGATGTCGCCTCCAACTACAACTGCCTCATCACCAGCTCCTGCGGCAGCGTCACGACCAGCAACGCGGCCCTCTCGCTCAACGCGACAACGAGCATCTTCCAGAACCCGGTCAGCGTCTCGCGCTGCCCCGGCGAGAGCGCCACCTTCTCCGTCACCGCGACCGGCTCGGGCACGCTGACCTACCAGTGGCGTCGCAACGGCACGAACATCGACACGCTCGCGAACCCGTCGGCGGCGACCAGCGCGCTGGTAATCGCCAGCGTCAATGCGGGCAGCGGGGGCACGTACGACTGCCGCGTGACGTCATCGATTTGCGGCGCTGCCACCAGCAGCGGAGCCACGCTGACCATCGCCTCCTGCCGCTGCAACCCCGCGGACATCGCCTTTGATGACGGCTCGCCGCTCCCACCCGTCGGCACGCCCGGCAGCGACAATAACGGCGTGACCGAAGGTGACTACAACCTGTTCTTCGCCACGTTTTTCGATGCCGGGGCCGCATGCGACATCGCCAACGACGATGGCTCCCCGCTGCCGCCCTTCGGGATCTTTGATACCAACAACGGCGTGACCGAGGGTGATTACAACCTGTTCTTTGCAATCTTCTTTGACGGGTGCGCGTTGTGAGACGCAAAGTGTTGAGCGGTGATTGCTGAATGCTGAGCCGGAACGCGATCCTCGGTACGGATCAGAGACCAACAACAAGAACCCGGAGCGGATTCGCTCCGGGTTCTTTGTCGTTCCATCAGTCGCTTGCGGGTGCGCCAAACGGCGGTCAGAGCTCGAAGGACTCGCCGAGCATCGGCAGCTCAGCCTTGACGTTGTAACGCGAGTGCAGTGCCGCGGCGAGGGCTTGCCTCGGGCCTTGCTCGCCGTGGGTGAGGAAGATGCGGGGGGCGTTGGTGGCGTTTGCGGTGTTCGCAGCCAGAGGTGCGAACCAGTCCAGGAGCGTGGTCTGGCCGGCGTGAGCGCTGAATCCGCCGAGGGTCTCGATCTTCGCGCGGACCATGATCGGCTCGCCGTAGATCTTGACGATCTTCTCGCGGTTGACCAATCGCCGACCGAGCGAGCCCTCGGCCTGAAAGCCCGCGATGATCACGGTCGTCTCGGGCTTCCAGAGGTTGTGGCGCAGGTGATGCAAGATGCGCCCGCCGGTGCACATGCCCGAGCCGGCGATGACGATCGCCGAGCCGGAGACGGCGTTGATGGCGCGAGACTCTTCGGCACTGGTGCTGAGGCGGAGCTGCGGCAGCGTCAGCGGGTTGCGCCCGGTGCGGAGCAGCTCGCGCGCCGGCGGATCAAACGAGTCGGCGTGCGACTGGTACAGGCGCGTCGCGGCGATGGCCATCGGGCTGTCGATGTACACCGGGGCGTTGCCAAGCAGCCCCTCGCGGTGCATCTGCGCGAGGTAGTAGATGAGCGTCTGCGTGCGGCCGATGGCGAAGGCGGGGATGAGGACTTTGCCGCGGGATTGGGCGCTGTTGACGATGAGCTGCTTGAACTGGGCGACGGTCTGGTCCAGGTCGCGATGGTCGCGATCGCCGTACGTGGACTCCATGACGATGACGTCGGCATGCGTGAGCTTCTGCGGATCGTTCAGGATCACGGTGTTGCGCTCGCCCAGGTCACCGGAGAACGCGACGGTGCGCGTGCGCCCGCGCTCGCTGACGGTGACCGACAGGCTCGCCGAGCCGAGGATGTGGCCGGCGTCGTGGAACGTGACCCTGACGCCGGGGGAAACTTCGACATCGCGAGCGTACGGCACGGGCGTGAGGCGTTTGATGAGCGGCGGGACGTCCTGCTCGTCAAACAGCGGTGTGGCGCGAGGGCCGCCGCGGCGCTGGCGGCGGCGATTCATGCGGTCGGCCTCTTCGGATTGCAGGTGCGCCGCGTCTTTGAGCAGCAGATCGGTCAGCGCGACGGTGGGGGGCGTGCAGAAGACCTTGCCGCGAAATCCGCTCTTGGTCAACAGCGGCAAGCGGCCGCTGTGATCAATGTGCGCGTGGGTAAGAATCGCAGCGTCAAGCGTCGCCGGATCAATCGCAAGCTCGCGACGGTTCTTCAGATCCGCCGTGGCGGAGCCTTGAAACATGCCGCAGTCGATCAGGACGCGCGAGCGATCGGTGCGAAGGAGATAGCATGAGCCGGTGACTTCGCCGCTGGCGCCGAGAAAGGTGAGGTCCATGGTGCAGTGTATCGGAGCGGGGGGGCGGGGGGCTTGTGGGGGGGCGGTGGGGGCGGGGGCTGGCGGCGGCTGCATCAGGTCGTGCGACGTCCGGCCGGTCACGCGTGTCGTCGGACTCGCTGGCTCCCGTGGGCGAGGGTGTGGTGAAGGTCCGGATGCCTCGCACCGGAGCTCGGCGGGTGGGGTCGACTGAGATTGAGCCTCTGGCGGGCAATCAGACTTTTTCTGGCAATCGCCTTTGCATCGCGACTGGCGTGCCATACGATCACCAGCTTCAGACGGTGCCCTCGTGCCCGGTGGCGATGGTGTCGGCAAAGAAGCACGACGGGCTGTAGCGCAGCTTGGTTAGCGCGTTTGACTGGGGGTCAAAAGGTCGGCGGTTCGAATCCGCCCAGCCCGATTGTTTTCAAAGTGAAACCCTTCGACGAGCACGTCGAAGGGTTTTCTCGTGATAAAGACGGCGTTTTTCCCATCGAGCCGGCA
>JAIEQQ010000105.1 GCA_019747615.1 Phycisphaerales bacterium | reverse complement strand
CGATTGCCGATTGCCGATTGCCGATTGCCGATTGCCGATTGCCGATTGCCGATTGCCGATTGCCGATTGCCGATTGCTGAAAACTGACAACTGACAACTGACAACTGACAACTGACTCTCACCTCGCGTCTCGCCACTCAAGACTCGCGACTTTCCTAGGAGTTCTCGCATGTTTCGAACGATCATTGTGCCGCTGGTTGCGGTGGCGGGCTTCGCGTTCGCGATCCACACCGTGATGAGCCAGAGCGCCGAGCGACCGGTGGGCAAGGCTCTGGCGGAGCCGGCGCGATCGCCGTTCCCGGATTCGGTCGCCGGCTCGGGGATTCTCGAGGCCAGCACGCGCAACATCGCGATCGGCACGAACATTCCTGGCATCGTGGTCGAGGTGTTCGTGGAAGCTGGGTCGCGTGTCAACGCGGGTGACCCGCTCTTCCGCGTTGATGATCGCTCGCTGCGGAGCGAGCTGGTGATCCGCGAAGCGCGAGCGGAGGCGTCACGTCGTCAGGTGGCGATTGCCAAGGCGGAGCTGGCGCAGCAGAAGCAACTGCCTCGCAAGGAGGATGTCCCCCCGGCGCGGGCGCGTATTGAGGTGGCCAAGGCGCAGCTTCTGGACGCCGAGAAGATCCTGAACCTCATGCAAGAGGTGCCGGACAAGCGGGCGATCGTGCAGGAGGAGCTGACGCGGCGCGAGAACGCGGTCGTCACGGCGCGAGCGCGCGTGCTGGAAGCGCAATCGTCGCTGGATCAGTTGCTGGCCGGCGCGTGGAGCGCGCAGCTTGAGATCAGCGGTGCGCAAGTGGCTCAGGCCGAGTCCCTGGTGAAGCAGGCCGAGGCCGATGTCGAGGCGACCAAGACCGAGATCGAGCGGCTCATCGTCCGTTCACCGGTCAGCGGCGAGGTCCTTCAGAAGAACACCCGCGCCGGCGAGTATGTGCAGTCCGGGCTCCTGGCCACGCCGGCCATGCTCGTTGGCAACACCGACCTGCTGCACGTGCGAGTCGATGTCGACGAGAACGACGCCTGGCGGATCAAGCCCGGCGCCAAGGCTCGCGTCTCGCTGCGCGGCAACCCGCAGATCCGCACCGACGAAACGACCTTCGTCCGCGTCGAGCCCTTCGTGATCCCCAAGCGATCGCTCACCGGCGACAGCACCGAGCGCGTGGACACGCGCGTGTTGCAGGTGGTCTATTCGTTCCCACGCTCGGCGATGCCCGCGTTCGTCGGGCAGCAGGTGGACGTGCGGATCGAGGCCGAGCCGATCGGCGTCTCAACACCGGCGAGCGTCGGGTCGCCCACGCCCGCCGCGGCGTCGAACTGATTACTGTTGGCCTTGCCTCGTCGTTGAAGAACGTGATTCTCCGTGGCCACGCGAACGCGAGCCGCGCTTCTTTGGAGTGCTCTTCGTGCGAACATCCGCGACTCATGTGTTGACCGTTCCGGGATTGGTCGGCTCGCTCTCGTGCCTGGCGCTGCTCACGCTGGCCGGCTGCAAGGTCGGGCCGAACTACGTCGAGCCGGTGATCGACTCGCCGACGGCGTGGTCCGAGTCGCCCGCGGCAACCGCCGGTGACCTCCGCAAGTGGTGGACGCGACTGAATGACCCGAAGCTCGACGCGCTGGTCGAGCGAGCCAGCGCCGGGAACCTGGAACTCCGCCAGGCGATGGCTCGCGTGCGCGAAGCGCGCGAGCTGCGGCAGATTTCGCGATCGAGCCTGCTGCCCACGATCGACTCGAGCGCGGGGTATTCGCGCCGCGAGGACAGCACGACGACTGGCACCGCCCGCGGGGCCGCGTTCCGCGATGGCAGCTCGTACGACCTGTTCCAGACCGGCTTTGACGCGACATGGGAGCTGGACTTCTTCGGTCGCGTGGCGCGCGGCGTGGAGGCCGCGGAGGCCGAGGTCGCGTCGGCGGAGTACAGCGCCGCCGATGTGATGGTCATCGTCAGCTCCGAGGTCGCCCGCACGTACATCGATCTGCGCACGACACAGCGACGGCTGGCGATCGCACGCGGCAACGTCGCAACCCAGGAGGACACGCTGGGGCTGGCCGATTCGCGATTCCGCGCCGGCCTCACCAGCGAGCTGGATGTCGCCCGCGCTCGGGCCAACGTCGAGACGACGCGCTCGGAGATCCCGGCATTTGAGGCCAGCGAGCGGCGCTCGATGCACGCGCTGGCGGTGCTGCTAGGGCGTAACCCCGGCGTGCTCGTCGATGAACTCAGCGCCCCGGGCGTGATCCCCAGCGTGAACGATGCTCTGAACACGGGCCTGCCCAGCGAGCTGCTGCGCCGCCGGCCGGATCTGCGAGCGTCCGAGCGTGCCATCGCCGCTCAGACCGCCCGCGTCGGCGTGGCCACCGGTGATCTCTTCCCGCGCGTGCTGCTGGGCGGCAGCGTCGGCTGGAACACCAGCAAGTTCGCCTCGCTCTTCGATGCCTCCAGCGTGAGCTACGGCGTCGGCCCGAGCCTGACGTGGAACGTCTTTGACTACGGGCGCATCCGGGCCAACATCCGGGCGCAGTCCGCCCGCAGCGAGGCCTTGCTCGCGCAGTACGAGCGAGCGGTCATCGGCGCGTTCCAAGAAGTCGAGGATTCGCTGGTGTCATTCTCGCGTGAGCGCACGCGTCGTGAGTCGCTGACGAACGCGGTGGTCGCGGGGCAGCGGGCCGTGGAGCTCTCCAGCGAGCTCTACAAGCAGGGCCTCACCGACTTCAACGCGGTGCTCGACGCGCAGCGCCAGCTCTTCCAGCTCCAAGACGCGCAGGCCCAGTCGCAGGGCGAGATCGCTCGCCAGTACGTCGCGATCTACAAAGCCCTCGGCGGCGGTTGGGACGGCGCCGGAGGCGCGGCTCAACCCAACCAGAGCACACCCGGGACCGCGATCGAGACCACCGGCCAGCCGTCGGGCCAGCCGTCGAAGTGAGCGTGGACGCGAGTTGTGCGAGTGATGACGCCGGGACTGAGGCTCTGCGAAGTCACGGGCCTGGCGAGGGCGGGTGAGGGTGGGGTTGGGGTCTGCCGGGCGTGGGCCCGCGGCCAAATGGAGCGAACGAGACTCGAACTCGTAACCCCTAGCTTGCAAAGCTAGTGCTCTACCAATTGAGCTATCGCCCCGAAGGGAGGCAAGCGTATGCCGCGTGTCGGCGGCCTTCAGCGTTCAGCCGTCAGCTTTCAGCTTCGAACGAAAAACCCCGGCGCGGGTGCGCCGGGGTTTGGATCTCGTCTCTCGCGAATGGTTGTCTGCGGCAGGCAGGCGGGACGGCTGCCGGGGAAGCCATCAGCTGTCAGCTTTCAGCCTTCAGCAGATCAACTGATGCCCAGTGCCCGATGCCCAGTGCCTTGCCTCTCACAGCGAGCAGCCATCAAAGAAGATCGCGAAGAAGAGGTTGTAGTCGGCTTCGGTGACGCCGTTGTTGGTGGTGAGTGTGCCGAAGGGCGGCAGGGGTGAGTTGTTGTCATTGGCGATGTCGCAGACTGGCAGCGAGTCGAAGAAGTTGGCGAAGAAGAGGTTTTAATCGCCTGGGGGGCCGCCGTTGTTGGGGCCGCGGGGGAGGCCGTTGGGCGGCCGGGGGGCGCGGTTGGGGTCGGCGTTGTCGGGGGGTTTGCTGGGGGGGCGGGGGGGGGGGGGGATGTCGAGCTTGAAGAAGGCGACATCCCAGAGGGCGACAGAGGCCGCGGTGGTGACATCGCCGGCGCTGTCGGTAATCTTGAAGCCGACGTTCGCCGGCGTCGTCGAGAGCGTGGTCGCGGCGTAGGCGATGATGCCCGTGAAATCCGGCACCGGGGCGGCGCGATAGTTGTCGTCCGTCGGCGAGCTCAAACGCAGGGCGAGGTTCGACTTGCTGATGGCCATGTAGTACGTGCCCGGCGCGAACGTGCGCGTCAGGCGAGAGCCGAGGCTCGTCGGGCCGGTCGCGTCGTCGTTGCCGAAGTTCGCGATGGCGTTGTAGTTCGAATCCAGGATCCAGAGATCGGTGTCGACCTGCGTGCCGCCAGTCTGGCCGATGGTCGTGATCGTGATGCTGCCGGGGTTGAGCGTCCGGCTCAGCGCCGCCGGAACGACATCCTCGCTGGTGAGCTGCACCGCGTAGGGCAGCGACGTCGTCGGCCCGCCGCCGATGCGGATCTGCACGCTGCGGGCGTCGGCCGTCGTCGCGTCGCCGGAGGCGTAGAACTGGATGTACTTCGGCGTCACCGCGCTGGGCAGGAACGAGGTGCTCTGCAGCACCGAGAGCGTCGTGCCGATGACGCCGGCGCTCTGCGAGACGCCCAGCAGTTCGACCGACTGGCCCGGCGTGAAGGAGTTCGGCGTCAGGCGATAACGCTTGATCCCCGGGGCGGTGGGGAGCTGGACTTTGTAGTGGTCAAACGAGCTGATATCGCCGACGGGGTTGAACGCCGAAGCGCCGGTGGTGGTTCCGCAGATCACGCCGCCCGCGGCGAGCGTCACCGCGTTGGCGGTAGTCTTCGAATCGTTGGGCTCGGTCTCGGTCATCGTGCACGCCGGCAGGGGCGCGAGACGATCGACGCGAAGCTGGTAGCGCTTCTCATTGGCGCCGAGCAGGCTGGTGCCCGTGCGACCGACGACGACGAAGTAGGTCTTGCTCGAATCGAGGACCGTCGGCAGCGACTGCGCGCCGCCGGTGCAGGTCGTGGTGGAGCACAGGACCTGGGTCAGGTCGCCGTTGCAGGCGCCGCCGGGGCCTTCCTCGAAGATGCCGATGATGTTGTTGCCCATCGAGTTGATGGTGCCGTTGCTGGTGCACGTCGTGACGCGATAGGGCGCGGTCGCCGGCGGGTTGAACTTATAGAAGACCGGGCGGGTGACCGTCGAGTTGCAACTGAACACCGGGAAGCCGATCGCGGTGCTCGAGCCGCCGACCGCCAGGACCGACGGCAGGATCGTGTTGGTGTCCGGGCCCGTCAGCGCGCCGGCGAGCGTCGCGGTGATGTCCGACGCGGTGGTGCAAGTGCCGTTGGGGATGCCGGGGACCGAGGTCGAGAGTGTGATCGTGATGTTGCTGAGCTTGACCGGCTGGCCGCTGAGCCAGCTGGTGCGGAAGGCCATGTGCAGCGGATTGGCACCGTTGGCGACAAACGGAGTCTCAAGATTCACATCCCACGTGATCGGGCTGGGCGTCGCGGAGCCGAGCGCAAACGACGGCGCGCCGCCGCCGGTGCTCAAGCCGCTCCAGAAGCGCGTCGTGGCCCCGGGGACCGCGGACACACCATTGACTGCGGCGTTCGTCAACGCCATGCGGATGTCGTTGGGGAACTGGGTGCTGGCAACGTCAAAGCCCCAGTTGGCCTGCACCGACGCGAAGGTGTAGTTGCCGTTCACGGCCGCGGGGCCGTTGAGATCGATGGACTGAAACGTGCCGCTGGTCGGCACGGTGTACGGCCCGGCGAAGGGGCCCGGGGTGAACTGGGCGGACGCTGCGCCGGCGAGGGCGAGGATGGCGGCGATCGCCGCGGCCGTGGATGAGATGCGCATTTCAAACTCCAGAGAGGGTGCTGGGCGCAGAACACAAGGCCCACGGTGAATACGTCAAGACGCCAGAATGATGGTACTTTGCGAAGCGAGACATGCCAGCCATCGGGCGAACAAACCACGCTGGCGGGTCAGAATCGAGGGAAGAATCCAAGGGGAACCCCTCGGACTTCGGAGTCGACGCGCGCCGCCGAGGCCGCGGCAAATGGCAAATAGCAAATGGGCAAATAGCAAATGAGAGCTGGCGCGACCGGCGGGAGTGGACGGAGGTGGGGGGGCTCTGGGTTAGAGCGTGCAGCCATCAAAGAAGATGCTGAAGAAGAGGTTGTAATCGCTCTCGGTCACGCCGTTGTTTACGTTGCTGCCGGTGCCGCCGCTGCCGAAGGGGGGTAGCGGCGTTCCGGTGTCCGCGGCGATATCGCACACATTCAGGGCATCAAAGAAGCTCGCGAAGAAGACGTTGTAGTCGGCTTCGGTCGTGCCGTTGTTGGGGATCTCGGGGTCCGCGGGCGCCGGCGGGTTGTTGATGGGCTGGCCGCCGTCGTTGGCGATGTCGGCGGGGTTGCAGCGAGTGATCGCGGCGCCGCTGTTGGTGACGTCGAGGCGGTAGAAGATGATCTCGTGCGGGAGCGTGGGCGCGCTCGGGGTGACGAATGAGCCCGCGGCATCGGTGATGGTGAAGTCTCGCGCGGGGCCGGAGACGACGCCGCAGATCATGACGCCGGGGAAATCGGTGAGTACGCCGCTACGGAAGCGATCGTCCGAGGGTGACGGCTCGGCGACGGCCATGGGGAACTGGCCGATCGCGAGGTAGTAGGTGCCGGGTGCGATCGTTCGCGTGAGGGTGGATTGCAGGTCGGTGGCGCCGAGGCGATCATCGTTGCCCCAGCCGGGGATGAGATCGAAGTTGGAGTCCAGGATCCACAGGTCGGTGTCCGCGGCGCTGGTGCCCGCGGTGGAGATGGTGACGGCACCGGGGCGGACGGTTCGGGCGAGGGCCGCGGGTTGCACGGGATCGACGCTGAGGATCTCGAGCTTGTAGCCGTCGCTGGTGGCGATATCGCCGGCGATGGCGACGATCGCGGTTCGTGCGTTTGGCGTCTCTGCGGTGCCGAGTGTGTACCAGGTCACCAGCGTGTTGTCACCGATGGGCTCACCCGGCTGGATGTTGACGACGCCAGAGCCGGGCACGCCGGCGGTCTGCGACCGACCGACGAGGTTCATCAGCGGCGGCACGCCGTTGGAGATGAGGCGCGCCTGGCGGCGACGGATGCCGGGGTGTCGGGCGGTGGCGATGTTCACGAAGTCGATGGAAAAGTCGGTGCCGCTTTCATCGGCACCGAAGGAGACGCCGCAGACCGAGTCGCCGGGGTCTGATGAGATCACGGTCGCAGTGAGCTTTGTGTCGTTGGGCTCGGTCTCGGTGCGCGGGCAATCCAGGGGCGGCAGCGGAGGCAGGAGTGTGACGCTGATGTTGGACCAGAGCGAGTCACCGCCATTGGCGAAGCTGGAGCGGAACAGGAGAAAGAGCGGCTCGGTTCCATCGGCGACAAAGGGCGTGTCGAGGGCGATGTTGTCCCAGGTGATCGTGCCGGCGACGGCCGAGTCGAGCGCCGTGGTCGGGCGGAGGCCGCTGGGAGCGCCGCAGTAGATCGTGGAGGCGACGATGGGCGCGAGCCCTGTGTACGCCTGCGAGGTGATGGCCATGCGGGCGTCGCTCTGCCACTGAGCGTTGAGGCCGCCGGGGTTGTTGCTGGCCGGTGCCCAATCGACGGACAGATTGGCGCGTGTGTACGTGCCCGCCGGGCCTTGCTGCCCGTTGAGGTTCACGCTGATGAAGCGGTTGGGCGAGCCGGTGACGACGAATGCGGTTGTGCTGCCGGGGGCGAAGGGGCCGCGCTGGAGCTGGGCCATGGCCGGTGCACCGCACGTCAGCGTGAGGAGCGCAATGGCGCAGCGGGCTTGGTGCGCGCAGAGCGGGCGTGATTCGGGCGTGATGCGGCTGGTCATAGGTGGCGTTCCCCGCGATCGCGCTGCGGCAGTGTGGCGTCTGCTCGCGTGGACATGCGGAAAGCAAGAATAGCACCGATTGTGTTGGATTCGCCGCGAAAAGTGGCGATTGCGCAGTGATCTGGCCAATGCGGTGGTGATTGGGGTAAGCGGCGGGGTTTGGAGAATCGAAGCTCGAGTGTTCACGTTCTGTGAGCGGCAGTCTCGGCGGACGGGCCGGTGGTGATTGCGAGCGGTGCCGGCCGCGGTCCGCCTGAGGCTCGACAACTCGCCAGCTCTGCTCAACCCCCTGCGCGGGGGAGCGAGGGCGCTGCTGCGACGGCGGTGTCGCGCAGAGCGGCGGCGATCTGGGCGCGAAGCTCGCGGAGTGCGCCGAGGTCGTGCAGCGGGAACGGGAACGTGCGGTCGCCTGCGATCTGCTGTTGAGACACGCGCAGGGCCGCGGCGTTTGCGCGGGCGTTGAGATCTTCCAGAGCGGGCGCGGCGCGATGGCGGTGATCGGCGAGTGTCTGATGCAGGGCGCTGAACGCGGCGCGTCGAGTCAGTGGTGAGCTGGCGTGCTTGAGTCGCTCGAGTGCTTCGAGTTTTTGCTGCGCGCCGAGGGCATCCAGGACGAGCCCGGGGTTGTGACGGGCCGCGTGGGCCTTCCAGCGCAATCGCGCCACCTCGGCGGGCGTGACGCGCGGGCCGGGCAGCAGCGGCAGTGTGAGCGTGGCGCTACACGAGATTGCTGGGGCCAGCGTCAGGCCCATCGCGCCCATCCAACGCGCCGTCGCGGCGTCGTATCCCGAGAGCCCGTCAGCACCCGCGCCGCCAAGCCCGTGAATGAACAACTCGCAGCCGGCGGCACGCAGCAGGCCGGTGAGCAGCAGCGCCTTGGGCGCCAGACATGCGCCATCGCGCAGGAGTGCCGGCAACTGGGCGGCGTACACGCGCTGGCGAGGTTGGTTCACGCCCGGCAGGTGCCAGAGCGGGAGCTCAACGACTCCGGCGGAGCTGGCGCTGGCGGGGGTGATGCGCAGCGGCGTGAGGTGCGCATCGGGCGAGCCGGCGATGGCGTCGTTGTAGCCGCGGGCCCAGCGCTCCGGCGAGCGGGCCATGTCCATGGCGATGCGCTGGAACAGATCGGTGCTACCGATTCGGCTGGCCATGACCACGGCGCAGCGCGGCGCGACCGGCTCGATCAGCGAGAGCGTGGCGCTGGCGATCTGTTCGCCGGCGCTGGCGGTGATGAGGCGTGCGCGTTCAATCGCGACGGAGATGAGCGCAAGGCCGCTGTCTACTGGCGCGATGCCCGTGCTGGCGTCGGTGCTTGCCGGCGTCTCGAATGGCGCGAGCGAGGCGGGCGGAACGCCGGCGTTGATCTGCTCACCGATGCGGGTGCTGGCGATCCGCTGCGTGCGGCGCGAGATGACGCCGCCGGCGTCACGCGACGGGACCGCGAGCGTTGTGAAGTCCTCTGCATCGGTGTCCACCACCAGCCACGCGGCGCATCCGCCGATGCCCGAGGCGACCTCGTGCGCCAGGAGGTACTTGGCCAGAATGCCGGCGTGCCAGATCGATGCCTGATGGCCGGAGAAGATCACCGGTCGATCAACGGGCAGACCGAGCTGCGCCCGAAATCTCGCGGCGTCCGGCGAAAGCTCGGGCGGGCGCATCGCTGCTGATCCCAGTGCGGGCAGCCACTGCGACGGAGCCGGGGCGATATGCAGTCGATCGAGCGTCATGCGGAAGTCGAGCGTAGTGGGGCATGCTCGCAGACGCGTCGGCTCGCGGGCTCATTCGTTGAGCGGCGTGCGAGCAGAGACTTTGCGGAGACTGAGCGAAGATCGCCTCAGCCCTTGGTCTTGGGTGTTGGCGTTGCGGGTGCCTTCGGCGCTGCGTCCTTGCTCTTGGGCTCCACGGGCGGGAACTTCTTGAGCTCGGCCTCGGCCTGATCAGCGGGGATGAAGTCGATGCACTCGCTGTTGATGCAGTAGCGCACGCCGGTGGGCGGCGGGCCGTCATCAAAGATGTGGCCCAGGTGCGCGTCGCAGACAGAGCAGGTCACCTCGGTGCGAACCATGCCGTAGCTGGTGTCGAGGGTCTCGTCGATCGCGCCCTTGGTGAGCTCGGAGCTGAAAGAGGGCCAGCCGCAGTGCGAGTCAAACTTGGAATCGCTCTTGAACAGCGGCGTCTTGCACGCGGCGCAGCGGTAGTAGCCGTCGGAGAAGTGGTTCCAGTACTTGCCGGAGAAGGCACGCTCGGTGCCCTTGCCGCGCATGATGCGGAACTGCTCGGGGGTGAGAATCTGTCGCCACTGGTCTTCGGAGAGAGACTTGGGATCTTGAGAAGCCATGGATCGGAGGTCCTTCGCTGAGGTGGAAGAGGTGCTGTCGCTCGAAGTGGTGCCGGCGCCCGAGCCGGTGCTCGCGGTGCTGCCGGTTGATGGCGCGCTTGCCGGTGCGGACGTCTTTGATGGCGCGCCGTCGGTCGACGCGGGGCGCTGGCAACCGGTCATCGAAAGCGCGAACGTGGCGGCCACGCACGCAGCGAGTGCACGAGCGGCGCGATGAGACGCGCGGGGCGGCTGGATTGCCGAGGTGCGGGTCGTTCGCGTGGTCGCGGGCGACACGCCCAGCGCGGGCAGGGTTCGGTCGGATTTCAGTTGTTCAAGCAAGTACTTCATGGTGCCTCGTACGAATCTGGGAGGAGCCGAGTTCTGGATGCCTCGTTGCAACCAGAGTCTTTCGGACGCGGCGGGTCGCCGGATGTCGCCCTAGTGCTCGCTTGTTAGATGCCGGAGGAAGGCATCTGGTTTCTCGCCGCGGCCGATGGCCTCAATCAGGGCCGAACCGACGATCAGCGCGTCGGCGTGGGGGCGGAGTGATCGGACGTGTTCGGGCGTGCGGATGCCAAACCCCGCGGCGACGGGGGCCTTGGAGATCGCCCGAAGCGAGGCGAGGTACTCGATCACGCTCGGGTCGGCGATGCTCGATGGCGAGGGCGACGACGCGCGCCCGCCGCCGGTGACGCCGGTCGAGGTGACCGCGTAGAGGAAGCCGCGCGTTGCGCTGGCGAGTTGCACTCGTCGGTCCGGCGGCGTGACGGGCGTGACCATCTGCACGACGCCGAGGTCTTCGCTGTGGGCAGCGAGCGTGTCGCGGAGCGTGCCGGATTCCTGGAGCGGCAGATCGGGCACGATCAACGCGCTGACACCGGCGCTGACCAATCGCGGGCCGAGATCCTCCATGCGGATCGAGAGCAGCGGATTGAGGTACGACATGATCGCGATCGGGCAGGCGAGCTGGCCGCGAAGCGATGAGAGCTCATCGAGAATCCATGAGAGCGAGACGCCCTGCTCGAGCGCGACGCGGCTGGAGGTCTGGATCGTGACGCCGTCGGCCATCGGATCAGAGAACGGCACGCCAACCTCGATCGTCGCGGCCAGCGGCGCCAGCGCGCGGAGCTGCTCGCTGAACGCGGCTTTGGTGGGGAAGCCCGCGGTGACGTAAGGAATGAGCGCTGGCGCCGATCGGGCGGCGAAAGACCGGATTGAAGTGGTGATGGGGTGCATGGGGGCTGCGCCAAATTTTCAAATGGTCAAATTTCCAAATTGCTAAATGAAGGCAGGGTCGCGGTTGATTGTCGCTTTGTTTTGCTGAAGGCTGAAGGTTGAAGGCTGAAGGCTGCCGCGAAGCGTCTCACAGGTTCTTCATCAAAATCGGCATGTCCTTGTCGCCTCGGCCGCAGAGGTTGAGAAGGACGGTGGCGCCTTGGTTGGCTTTGGCCCAGTGCTTGATAGCCGCGAGGGCGTGGCTGGGTTCGAGTGCTGGCAGGATGCCCTCGTTGCGGCAGCAGTCGCGGACGGCGTCGAGGGCTTGGGTGTCTTGCGCCGTGATGTAGCTGACGCGCTGGATCGCGTGAAGGAACGAGTGCTCGGGGCCGATGCCGGGGTAGTCCAGGCCTGCGGAGACCGAGTGTGTGTCGCCGACTTGGCCGGTGGCGCTTTGCAGGAGATAGGAGTAGCAGCCGTGGAGCACGCCGGGGCGGCCGTGGGTGATGGTGGCGGAGTGCTGGCCCTCGGCGTCGCCGGTGCCGCCCGCTTCGACGCCGAAGAGTCTCACGGACGAATCGGCGAGGAACGGGTGGAACATGCCGATGGCGTTTGAGCCGCCGCCGACGCAGGCGAAGACCGCGTCCGGCAGGCGGCCGACGGACTCGAGCATCTGCGCTCGGGCCTCGCGCCCGACGATCGATTGGAACGTGCGGACCAGCAGCGGGAACGGATGCGGGCCGACGGCGGAGCCGAGCAGATAGTGCGTGTTCATCGG
>JAIEQQ010000543.1 GCA_019747615.1 Phycisphaerales bacterium | reverse complement strand
CGACGATCATCCGCCCGACGTGGAAGGCCATGCGTATGCGGGGCGACCTGGCCGGCGTCAAGCTGCGCTACGCGCGCGGGCAGGGCGTCAGCGCAGAGTTGGAACTGCGCGGCGTCGAGCTCAACCTGCCCATCGCGGCGGGCCGGCCCGAGGTTGTCGGCTCGCGCACCGCGCGACTCGAGGGCGTTTCGGGGCTCATGCGCGTCTCGGGCGAGGGACTGGACGCGACGATCGACGGCCAGCTCGAAGATCTGGCGATCAACGTGAAGTTCCGCAGCGATGGCACGAGCATCGACGCGCCGTACACCTGCACGCTCGTCGCTCGCGACTTCCAGCTCCAGAAGGACCCGCGACTGCTGTGGTTCGCGCCACCGGTGGTCAGGCGGAACCTTGAGCTCTTCGGCGGGCCCACCGCGATGCTCGACGCGCAGATCGAGGTCTCGCGCACCGAGCCCACGCCCGAGGGGCCCGGCGACGTGCTCATCAGCGGGTCGATCCTGCTGCGCGAGGGCGAGGCGGCGTTCGAGCGGTTCCCGTACCCCATCGTCGATCTGCGGGGTAAGGTGCGCTTTGATGACGACAAGGTCGAGATCGTCTCGGTGCGCGGTAGATCGCCCAGCGGGGCTCAAGTGCTTGCCGAGGGCGTCATCACCCCGATTACCGACGAGTCGGGCCTGGACATCCGCGTCACGCTCACCGACGTGCCGATCGATGACGAACTGCGCAAGGCGATCGATCAGAGCACCGCGGCGGGAATGCTCGAGCTGCTCTTCAGCCGTCGGCAGCACGAGCGGCTGCGCGAGCTGGGGCTCATCGCCACGCCGCAGGAACACGGCGCAGCGCGGCGCGAGCTGGAGACGCTTGACGACATCGACGCCCAGCAGCGAAGGGCCGCCGGCGTGCCGGGTGGTGGCGGCGCCAATGCCGGCGACGGGGCAGACGACCGGGCGGCCCGGGACGCTCGTCGCGCAGCACTCGGCGCGATCCTGGCGCGGCCTGCGTTCAGCTTCGGCGGCACGGTGGACAGCATCGGCGTTCACGTCATCAACGACGCGGGGATCGGCACGGACTACCGCACGCTGGTGGACGTCCGCTTTGGTGAGGTGGGCGTGGTGCCGGGGGCGTTCGGGCTGCCGCTGAAGGCCGAGGGGATGCGCATCATCGTCAACGATCGCGAGGTCACGCTCGGCGCTCGCGCGTTCCGCGGCTTGACCGGCGGCACCGCGACGCTCTTGGCGGAGGTGCCCGTCACACGAGTCGAGGCCGACGGCATCGTGCGCGAGGGCACAACAAAGCTCCGCGTCAGCGCCGTCGGTGTGCCCGTTGACGAACTCTTGCTCGCGGCGCTGCCGCCGACGGGGCGGTTCAAGGGGCTGCTCAATGAGGACGAGCAAGGGCCGCCGGCGCTTCCGAACTGGGTCGCCGATGAGCCGCCCACGCCGGGGCTGGATGTCGCGGCGCTGATCCGCACGCTGGGCGTGCGCGGCACCATCGATTGCGATGCCCTCGTCGGGCCAGAGCTCGCCGGCGAAGGCGAATACGAGGCAACCATCCGCCTCAACGGCGTGAGCGCGGCGCTGCCGCCGCTGCCGCTCGAGGGCGGCGGCACGGATCAACTGCTGGCCACCGACATGCGTGGCGAGATCTTCGTCAACTCGAATCGGCTGGACGTCGGCGAAATGCGGGCCCGCATGTCACGGCGTGATGACGATCGCGTCGGCCCGCCGGAGCCCGGCGATGAGGTCGTTGTTTCGGCGGAGATGAAATTCGGCAACATCGCCGAGGGCGTGCCGGGCGAGCTGGACGCCAGCGTGCGGCTTTCGCGGTTCGATGTCACGCTGCCGGTGGAGTCGCTGATCGGCGTGTTCGCGCCCGAGACGATGGCGAGCATCGGCGAGGCTCGCAATCGCTGGGCACCCGGCGGGCGCGTCAGCGCCGATGTGGGGATCTTCGGCCTCATGTACCCGGCGCCGCGCCAGATGCGAGTGCGCGTCACCGGGCGCGGAGCCGAGGCGCTGGAGGTTGCCACCGAGAGCGGAAGGCTCTCGGTCGATCAGGTCGGTGGAAAGTGGACGGTGTCATCGCTGGACGCAATGAGCGGCCGGCCCGACCACCTGTTCGTAGGTTTCAACGATCTGTTTCTCAACGTCTTCACGGTCACCGGTCAGCCGGGGCCGGGCGCGCCCGCGGGGAGCCTCGCGCTAGACGGCAGCGTGCAGTGGACGGCCCCGGTGCCGACGAACCCCAAGACGCCGGAGCCTTTGCAGTTCGGTATCGAGCAGTTGCGGGTTCAATCGCCACTGAGCGTGCGGCTTGAGAACGTGCGGGCAGAGTCGCCCCTGGTGTTGAAGCTCGCGCAGTCGGTCGGCGCCGAGTCGATCGCGAAGTTCATCGTGGATTCGGAAGTCCGGGCGATCGCCAGTGCGCGGGCGCTCCTGACGCCGCTGGATGTACCGGTCGGAGCGCGGAACTTCGATTTCGCGGGCACGTTGCAGCCGGTGGAGATCTCGCTGACGCGCAGGGGCCAGCGGATCGAAGTGCCCTCGGTCACCGGCGAGGTCACCATCACGCCGACCGGCGGCCGGTTTGATCAACTGACGTTTCAGGCCGCCCGGTGGGCGGGCTCGATCGACGGCGCGTGGCGCATCGGCGACGAAGCGATGGAGCTGGACGCGAGGGTCGACGCGCAGGCGGGCGGCATCGAGCCGGACCTGCTGGCGCTGCTGCCCGATGATGTCGCCACCGCGCTTGGCGAGGCCAAAGTGGAACTGAGCGGCGGGATGTCACTGAATCAGGGCGCTCTGGTGCTGCGAAGCGTCTCGGCGCGGGCCGCGACGCCGGCCGCGCCCGAGCGACCGAGCACGCTCGCGGCCCGATTTGCCGGAGACCTGCGGCTCGGTGAGTTCGGCGCCGAGATTGGCCTGAGCATCCGGCGAGCCTCGGGCACGCTGGGCATCGAAATCGAGAAGACCGCCGACCGCACGCTGCCTTGGATGAGACTCACGCTCGACTCGCCGGGCATGATCGCCGGGCCGGTCACGCTGACTGTCGCAAAGGGCGTGATGATCGCCAACCCACCGGGACGCGATGGCGTGATCGTGCTGGAATCACTGCGCGGGCGCATGAGCCTCGGGCGCGTCGCGCTGCGGGGCGAGCTGGCCAAGCCGCAAACGCCGACGAGCGCTCGCACCTTCGCGGCGGATATCCGCGTCGAGGGCGTGCGCTTCGCCGATCTGCTGCGAGACATTCAACGCAACGAGGCGGACGCCCTGGCGATCGCGGAAGCTGCGAAGACTGAACTCCCGAGCGAGGCCGGCACGACGCCCGATGCACTGGCTCCCCTGCCGGGCGCGGGCATCGTGCCCGATCAACCGATCGGGCTGCCGCTGCTCATGGATCGTGGCCTCGGGACGCTCGCCGGCGATCGCGGCGACCTGACGCGCGGCTCGCTGGATGGCTCCGTCCAGATCACCGGCACACTCGGCGATGCGGCATCGCGACGGGGCGAGGGCTTCGTTCGCATCGTCGGCGGCGATGTGATCACCGTGCCGCTGGTCGTGCCGCTGATCAAGCTGACTTCGCTCAACCTGCCGCTGGATGAGCGATTGGACTACTTCCGCGCGAACTTCCAGATCAACGGGCCGACGGCGGAGATCCGTGAGATCGGTCTGCTGAGCGGATCTGTGGCGGTGCTCGGACAGGGCACGATGACGCTGGCGACGCAGGACTTGAATCTGCGGCTGGCGACGCGGGCGCCGGGCGTGATCCCCATCGTCGGTCATCTGCTGGACGGCCTGCGGAATCAGGTGGTCACGACCACCGTGAAGGGCACGATGTCCAAGCCCGAGATCGGCCAGAGCGTGCTGTCGCGACCGCGCGCCTTCTTCCTGCGGCTCTTCGGCAGCGAGCAGGATGAGATCATGATCGATACCGAACTGGAGGAACGCCTCCGGGCCGAGCGGCTGGATCTGCTGGCCCGCCCGGCGGGTGTTGTGCCCGGCGAACCTGCGCGCGGGGCCGAGCCGGGGCGTACCGTGGGGGGCGCAAGTTCACCACCCGGCGATCGCCTGCCGAACGCCGACGGCAGCACGCACGAATGAGAGGCATCCCTTGACACAGAACCGCCAAGAGCTCGACCCGATCACGCAAGCGGAGGTTGTTCGCATCGAGGGCACCGAGGCGCCGGCGCAGCGTCGCGTGGATGAGCCGGAGATGGCCGCTCGCATCGACGCGCTGATCCGCGACATGGGCGCAAACCCCGCGACCTTTGACGGCAAACTCGTTCACGACCTGATCGCGGCGGGTCTGAAGCTGATCCCCGATCGCCGGAGCACCGGCGAACTGAAGCTGATCACCGCCGCGGTAAAGGAGCTGCGGTACGCGTTCAACGTGTTCGGTCGCTATCCGGACCCGCACAAGGTGACGATCTTCGGCAGTGCTCGCACGCCGAAGGATCACCCGGATTACGCCGCGACGGTGGACTTCTCGCGCCTGATGGCGGAGCGAAACTGGATGGTGATCACCGGCGCTGGCGGCGGGATCATGGAAGCCGGGCACGTGGGGCCGGGTCGTGACAAATCCTTCGGTGTGGCGATCCGCCTGCCGTTTGAGCAATCGACGAACGAGGTGATCGCGGGCGACAGCAAGCTGATCAACTTCCGCTACTTCTTCACGCGCAAGCTGATGTTCATCAGCCAGGCCGAGGCGGTGGCGATCTTCCCCGGCGGCTTTGGCACGATGGACGAAGCCTTCGAGGTGCTGACGCTGATCCAAACGGGCAAGGCCTCGATGGTGCCGATCGTCTTGTGCGAGGGCGCGGGCGAGACGTACTGGGAGGAGTTCCTGACGTTCATCCGCGCGGGGCTGCTCACGCGCAAGTGGATCAGCGAGGAGGACCTCAATCTGTTCGCGCTGTGCAAGACGCCGGAGGAAGCCGCGAACGTGATCGACGCGTTCTATCGCAACTATCACTCATCGCGATACGTGCGTGATGATCTGGTGATCCGCCTGCGGAAGCCCCTGGCGGCGGGGCAGACGGAGATCCTGACGCAGAAGTACGCCAAGCTCATCCGCACGGGCGCGATCGTGCAGCGTGGGCCGTACGAGGTGGAGGAGGATCATCTGGAGCTGCCGCGACTGGCGTTCACGCACACGCGCCGGGACTTTGGTCACGTGCGCCGCTTGATCGATGACATCAACAACGCACCCACGGCCTGACATGGTCCGGCCTTGATGCCTTGATGCCTTGATGCCTTGATGCCTTGATGCCTCGATGCCGCGCTGCCTTGATGCCTTCTTCCCCATCGCCCCAGTGCCCAGTGCCTCGTTCCCAGTGCCTCCCCCAATGCCCTCACTCCTCTCCATCTCGCCCGAACTCGAACCCGTGCAAACGCACCTCGCAGCGGGGATGGCGCTCGTCGAAACGCGGATGCAGCAGCAGCTCACCAGCGATCTGCCGCCGGTGCAGCGGCTCTGCCGCCATGTCGAGCGCTACCACGGCAAGATGATCCGCCCGGCGCTGGCGATGCTCAGCGCGCTGGCCAGCGCCCCGCCCGATGAGGCGGCGACGCTGAAGCCCGAGCCGCACGACAACGTGGTCGTGATCTCCACCGTCTGCGAGATGGTCCACCTGGCGACGCTCGTTCACGATGACGTGCTCGACGATGCCGACACGCGCCGTCGCACGCAGACGGTCAACTCGCTGCGGGGCAACGAGGCCGCGGTGATTCTGGGGGACTATCTCTTCTCCGCCGCGTTCGGCCTGTGCTCAACGCTGGGCGATCAGCGCACGAGCCAGCGCATCGCCGAAGTGGGCATGGTGCTGTGCGCCGGCGAACTGTTGCAACTGGATCATCGCGAGGACTTCTCGCTCGATGAGCCGACGTATTTCGAGATCGTGAAGCGCAAGACCGCGAGCCTGATCGCCGCGGCGTGCGAGCTGGGCTCTCGTCAGGGCTCGCGAGCCGGCGGCGCCTCGACGGAAACCTCGGTGTTGCTCGAGCGCTTCGGCACGTCGCTGGGCATCGCGTTCCAGATTCAGGACGACCTGCTGGACCTCACGGGCGATCAGCAGGTGGTGGGAAAGTCGCTGGGCAAGGACCTGGAAAAGGGCAAGCTCACGCTGCCGATCATCCACCACCTCGCATCTGCCGGAGGCGAGAAACGCGGCCGCTCGCTCGAACTGCTGCACAACAACACGATGGACGCGACCGAACGCAGCAACCTCCTGCGCGGCTGGATGGCCGAGACCGACTCGATCAACCACGCGCGGCGGGTTGCCGAATCGCTGGTCGCCGACGCGCGGCAGGCGCTGGAACCGATCCCGGATTCGCCGGCCAAGCGGGTGCTGGCGCTGATGGCCGATGCGGTGGTCAATCGCAACTGGTGAGAATCGCGAGAGGTTGATGGGCCGCGAGCTGCTGCGGAACTCGCGAGCTGCGGCACGATGGCCATCGGCACGCAAGAATCAACGGAGAGGGGGAGATTCGAACTCCCGTAAGACCGAGGCCTTAACCAGATTTCAAGTCTGGCGCATTCAACCGCTCTGCCACCTCTCCAGGCTCGCGATCGTATGTCGGCGCCGGGGATGAGTCGCGAGTTCCCAGTTCCCAGTCGTAAGGCGCGCGGCGTTCGCCGCGGGGACCCCGAGTCGCGCCTCGCCGATGAGCTGACGAAGCACCCCGTGCGTTCGCTCGTCGCGATGCACGAGATCGCCTAGCATCTCACTCTGCGGGCGTAACTCAATGGTAGAGTGTCAGCCTTCCATGCTGAATGTTGCGCGTTCGAGTCGCGTCGCCCGCTTTGGTTTGTGGAAGTAAGTCGGCAATCGGGACCGGGGAACGCGCTGACGCGCGCGACGGCTTGATCTGAACGCCAACCAACATCCAACGACGAGCGACGAACGCTGTCCGCGCCTGCGTTTCGCCAGCCGCGCCGACCCGCTGATCTTCACGATTCCCGATTGCCGATTTCCGGTTGCCGACCCGCACTTCCACCCGGCCATCCCACTTTCCAAGCCGCGCAAGCTATTTTCATCGTTTTATCCACATTTCCGGATTTAGCGATCAATGCGATTGACAGCTCCGCCGCCCCGCGGTAATCTTGTTCCAGCATCAAGAGTCCCGGACAGCCTTTTCAGTCCGGGCGGCAACCGAGTCGGTCTTCTCAAAGATCCGAACGCGGTGCCGAGGCCAAGCCAATCCACCTCGCGGGCCAAAGCAATGGCCGCGGCGGACAAGGAAAGGCGATGCGGCTGCGTGAGCATTGGCTCGCGGCAAACGTCCAACGCTCGTGACCTTCGATGGTCGCGACCAACGTTGCACCCCTTGCCCCGATTCCATCTCACAACGCACACACGCTGGGCGATTGTTCGCTCGGCTCGCATCAGCTCGGCCTGTCTCTGGATGCCGTGAAGGAACACGGCCATGTCATCCGATCAGACTACGCGTTACGCAACGTCCTTCTCCGCCAGCACAGTCGCCCTGCACGCGGGACGTCCTCGCGGGCAGGGGCAGGCGCTTGTGAGCGGGATCGCTCAGTCCACCACGTTTCACCAAGAGCAGGTCGGCGAGAAGGTTGATTACGCCTACTCGCGCGTCAGCAACCCGAGCGTCACCGAGCTTGAAGTCGCGCTGGGTGAACTCGAAGAGGCCTTGCCGGCGGTGACGTTCAGCACCGGGCTCGCGGCGGAAACCGCCCTGTTCTTTGCCCTGCTGGAGGCGGGAGATCATGTCGTCGTTGGCCAAGCGGTCTACGGCGGCACCATCCGACTTGTTCAGCAACTGCTCAGCAAGCTCGGCATCACGCACACGTTTGTCGACTCGACGGACACGCTGCAGGTCGCACGCGCGATCACCAAGAGCACGAAGCTCGTGTTCATCGAGTCGCCAGCGAATCCGTTGCTCGTGCTCACGGACATCGCGGCCGTTGCGAAGGTTTGCAAGGCGGCGGGCGTGCCGCTGGCGGTGGACAACACGTTCCTGACGCCGGTGCTGCAGCGCCCGCTGGATCTTGGCGCGGACATCACGGTGTACTCGACGACCAAGCACATCGAGGGGCACTCTTCAGCGCTGGGCGGGGCGATTGTGAGCCGCGATGAGAAGTTCATCGAGCGGTTGAAGTTCATCCGCAAGAGCACCGGCGGCATCCAGACGCCGTTCAACGCGTGGCTGACCGCCAAGGGCCTGCGGACGCTGCCGCTGCGACTCAAGCACCAGAGCAACAACGCGCTGGTCGTCGCACGCTGGCTCAAGAGCCACGAGGGCGTTGCGACCGTGAACTATCCGGGGCTTGAGAGCTTCCCGCAGCGAGAGCTGGCACGCAAGCAGCACATCGGCAACTACCACGGCGGCGTCATCTCCTTCGAACTCCGCGGCGGCGTGCCGGCGGCCAAGGTCTTCCTCCGCAGCTTGCAGCTCTGCTCGCTGGTTGAGCACATCGGCGGCATCGAGACGCTCATCACCCACCCGGCGACCATGACCCACGGCGACGTGCCCAAGGCCCAGCGCGAGGCGTTCGGCATCTCTGACGGGCTGGTGCGCATCAGCGTCGGCATTGAGGATACTTCGGAGATCATTGGAGATTTGGAGCGTGCGATCGACGCCGCGATCGCGGAGACCGATGGTGTGGAGGAGCGCGAGGCGGTGGCGGTGTGAAGTGGAAGTGGCAAAGTGGCAGAGTGGCGAAGCTCAAGACAGCACAGCCAACTGTTGAACTCAGCCGCGTGCCGTTTGCCATTTGCCGACTTCGCCACTGATCACGCGCACACTCGCGACCTCAAACCAATCGCCACCCCGCATCGGCCGTCCAACGCGTAGAGCCTTGCCCGCTCGGCATGCACTGTTGAACGGGTCTCAGAAGCAGCACCCCGTCGGGGTGCCAAGGGAAATGAACTCCATTCCGGGGGTGTCGTTCGAAGACTCGCTTCCACCCCCGGCTACTTTCGGCCAGCCCTCCGGGCTGAAGAGCTCGAGACGAAATCAGTAGAGCACACTCAGCACTCAGCACTCAGCACTCAGCACTCAGCACTCAGCACTCAGCACTCAGCACTCTGTCACTCTGCCACTCCGCCACTCCGCCACTTTGCCACTTTGCCACTTTGCCACTTCAAGGATCCCCAATGACCGCCAGCATCATCACCGAAACCAAAGCCTCCGCCACCTGTTGCCCCCCCACTTCCGCCACTGCCCGAGTTGTCGTATTGAAGTTCGGGGGCTCGGTATTGCACGATGAACGCGAAGTGCAGCAATGTGCCTGCGAGGTTGATCGCTGGAATCGCGCCGGATGGAAGGTCGTTGCGGTCGTCAGTGCGCTTGATGGCACGACCGATCGGCTGATTCAGCAGGCGTCGCGCCTGAGTCACGCGCCGGATGCGACCGCGACGGCGTTGTTGCTTTCGACCGGCGAGCTGGCCGCGGCGGCGTTGCTCGCGCTGGCGCTGACGGAGCAGGAGACGAAGGCGTGCGTCCTGACGCCGCGCCAGATCAGCCTGCTGACCGCGGGCGAGCCGCAGGACAGCCTGGCGATCAGCGTGGACGCGGGGTTGATCCGATCGCGCCTTGAAGCGCTGGACTGCGTGGTCGTGCCGGGATTTGTGGGTGTCAATGAGTTCGGGGCGACGACGCTGCTAGGCCGCGGCGGCAGCGACCTGACTGCGCTGTTCCTGGCGCGGAACCTCGGCGCCTCGTGTCGCCTCGTGAAAGATGTTGGTGGCCTGTATGAGCGAGATCCGGCGAAGGACTCAAACGCCCGGCGCTTCGACAAGGCCAGCTACGACACCGCCCTGCGCCTGAGCGGCACCGTGGGCGCAATCGTCCAGAGCAAGGCCGTCCAGTACGCGATCGCCAACGGGCTGGAGTTTGAGGTAGGCGCCGTCGGACGCGCCGATGGCACGCTCGTCAGCGCCGCGGCGGATGAGTTCGTGCAATCGCACGAGCTGGCGACGGCGTCGGCCATTTGACCAAGCGGCGAGCAATCTCAGCGACGCGGTCGGAGGAATGCCGGGCGATCGGCAGCCGGATTCTTCGCTGGATGTGCGAAAAGGGGACTTGAAAACCCAGACTTTTCTGGCATTGGCAGTCGCTTGGATTATCTTCATAGCGAGTGTTCGTGAATCCCGCTCTGTGGAGGAATCCTATGCAATTGACTGCTTTCGCTTTGGCGTTGTCGTGCGCGCTCGCTTCGAGCGTTTCCGCCCAGGTTGTTAACGGCGGCTTTGAAGAGCCGAACACGGGCTTCCGAACCGTCGCCAGCGGCCAGACGTTTGGCAACTGGACGAACCAGGGCCCGGGGAACATCGAGTTCGTTCAGGCGGTGCCCAACGGCGCCCTGCCCAACCTCCAGTTCTCTGCGTTTGAGGGCCAGTACTGGATCGATTTGGTCGGCACGCAGTCGCCCAGCGCCATCTCGCAGGCCATCACCGGCCTGAATCCGGGCGGGCAGTATCGCATCAGTTGGGCCCAGGCTGGCAACGTGTGGGGCGGCAACTTCGCCTTCACCATGCAGGTGCTCTGGAACGGCAACGTCGTCGCCGAGAACACCCAGATCCACGGCGGAAGTAACGGCCAGCTCATGAACTGGCAAGAGCGATTCGTTGATGTCACCGCGAACCTTACCGGCGGGCCGAACCAGCTCACGTTCCGAGCGACGACGGGCACCAACTCCCGCGGCCCGGCGTTGGATGCGGTCAGCATCGCGCCGATCCCGGCACCGGGGAGTGTCGCGTTGCTGGCGGTCGCGGGGCTTGCCGCGGCGCGGCGTCGGCGCGCTGTGTGATTTCGGTTGGCGCGATCTTCGGCCAGACACAAGGGACGAAGACCCGCGGCGATTGTTGTGACAACGAGGACATCGCAGTCTTCCCCCCCTCCGCCGCTCTGCGCGGCACCTCCCCCGGCAGGAACCGAGGGAGGGTGGGCGATCAGGCTCGCTTGACGCGCACGCCTGTGCCAGGCGCTTCGATGATCGCTCGCTTGGCTTCCTTCGCGGCTCGCGCGACGGCTTTGCGGGCGGCTTTCGCCGCGGCGGTCTGCTTCTTGGACTTCGCCGGCTCGCCGGGCTTTGTAGGCTTCGTTGATCGCGCCAGCCAAGCGGCGTGCATCAGCGGACGGAGCTCGATGAGCGTGACATCGGCCAGCTTCACGAACGTGCACCCGGCTTCACCCCATGCGCCCTTGGCGATCACGAAGGTCTCGGGGCGTGACTTCGTCACGCGGTCTTGCACTTCGGCCGGGAGGCGGAGCATGGCCGAGCCCTCGGCGGGCGAATCCAGCGCCGCGAAGACGGCGGGCTTGGCACGGGTCTTGAGTTTGCCGCCGTGAAGGACGCCGACGCGGAAATCGGCGTGGCCCATGTGAACGCCTTCGATGGCGCCCGCGTGCGAGAGCGCCAGCTTTCGAAACTCGTTGTCGGTCATGGTGTGGCTCGATGAATCAGCGGGTGCCGATCGCGGTGTACGGCACGTTGTGCGGGCCGGTGTACTCCGCCGCGGGGCGGTAGAGGCGGTTGCCGTCGAGCTGCTCCAGGCAATGCGCCGCCCAGCCGCTGACGCGCGACATGGCGAACATGGGCGTGAAGAGGTCGAGCTTCAGGCCGATGGAGTGGTACGTCGTCGCGGAGTAGAAATCGACGTTGGGGAAAATGCCCTTGGCACCGACCTCGCGAGCCATGATCTCTTCGATCTTGCTGGACATCTCGTAGAGCTTGAGGTTGCCCGTGTCCGCAGCGATCTGCTTGGAGAAGGTCTTGAGGAACGTCGCACGCGGGTCGATGGTCTTGTAGA
>JAIEQQ010000113.1 GCA_019747615.1 Phycisphaerales bacterium | reverse complement strand
CGTAGCCGCCGCGGGCGGCGGGGCCGAGGCGCTCGGGCGTGAACGCGCCATCCTCGCCAGCGGTGACGGCCGACCAGGTGCGGTCGGTGCCGTCGGCAAGCGTGAGCGTGTCGCCGGCGTGGACAACGCCGACACTCCAGGGCGCGGGCTCCGGCACGCGGCCCGGCGCGCCCAGGGTGCCGGTGAGCAGCGCGTGCGCGACGTGATCGATTGGCATGGGCGAGCGCCCGCCGGCGGTGACGTTGGCGATGACGACGGCGTCGCGCAGGACGATGGGCTCGGCGAGTGCGTGCGTGCAGAACGCCACAGTGATTGCCGCCGCGGTGGTTGCGTGGCGTGAGGTCCGGTTGAGTGTTCGCACGATGTGTCCCCTGGCGGAGGTTCCGGAGTGAGACGGGGAGCATACTGCCCCGGCACATGCGACAGCCCGATCGCGGAGTTCGCGGAGAGGAGCGGAGAGCCTGACGGCGCGCCGCAGACCCCCTCCCCCCCTGCCGCCTCCCTTCTTATTTGCCATTTGCAAATTTGCTCATTTGCCATTTGCCCCCCCACCCCCCCACCCCACCAGCCCCGGCGGACGCCCCATCCGTGGCACAGAACGCCCCGCACCCCCAGGGGCGCGGCCCATCCATGGCACAGGATGCCCCGTACCCCCAGGGGCGCGGGGCGTCCGTGGCACAGGATGCCCCGTACCCCCAGGGGCGCGGGCCGTCCATGGCACAGGATGCCCCGTACCCCCAGGGGCGCGGGCCGTCCGTGGCATGGCGCGGGCCGTACCCCGGACCTTTTTTGGCATTTCCATCCATAGTGGACCCGCGCCAGCCGCCAAACGCCCGGGCCCACGGCACGCGAAATGCGTTGATCTCGGCATCAAGCCACGCGATCCAGCACAGAATCGCAGCGATCACGTAGGCCCGCTCACGGCCGCACACGCTCGCGCGGCTCCCCGGCCACGACCAATCGCGAGCGACAGCCAAAGCCGCCGCACATCAGCGGAACACCTTGATGCGCGGCCGGCTGGCCTTGATGGCCGCCACCCCCGCGTCCGTGATCTTCGTGCGGCTGACATAAAGCGCGTCTAGGGACCGAAGTCCCGAATCCTGCGCCACCAGTGCCTTTGCACCCGCGTCCGTGATCTTGGTGCCGCTGAGGTTCAGATCGATCAGCTCGCGAAGAACCGAGTCCGGCGTCGCCAGCGCCACCGCCCCCGCGTCGGTGATCCCGGTGTAGCCGAGAAACAACGAAGTAAGGGCCCGGAGGCCCGAATCCTGCGCCGCCAGCGCCTTCGCCCCCGCGTCTGTGAGCTCTGTGTTGTAGAGGCTCAGCGTGGTGAGGGCCCGCAGGCCCGAATCCGGTGCCGCCAGCGCCGCCGCCCCCTTGTCCGTGATCTCGGTGCCGCTTATGTCCAAGTCGGTCAGCGCTCGCAGGCCAGAGTTCTTCGCGGCCAGGGCGGCGGCCCCGGCGTCGGTGATCTGGGTGGCGCTGAGTTCGAGGACGTTCAATGCCCGCAAGCCTGAATCGTGTGCCGCCAGCGCCGCCGCCCCGGCGTTCGTAATCTGGGTGCCGCTGAGATCTAGCATGGTCAAACTCCGCAGGCCCGAGTTCGTCGCCGCCAGCGCCTTTGCCCCCGCGTCCGAGATCTCGGTACCGCCGAGACTCAGTGTGGTCAAGGCCTGCAGTCCTGAATCCTGCGCCGCGAGCGCCGCCGCACCGGCGTCCGTGATCTGGGTGCCTCCAAGCTCCAGCGTCGTCAACGCCCGAAGGCCCGAATCCTGCGACGCCAGGGCCTTCGCCCCCGCGTCTGTGAGTTGCGTGTTGTAGAGGCTCAGCGTGGTCAGGCCCCGCACGCCCGAATCCTTCACCGCTAGCTCAGCCGCCCCCGCGTCCGTGATCTGGGTGTTGTTGAGACCGAGAGTTGTCAGCTTGCGCAAGCAAGAGCCCTGCGCCGCCAGCGCCGCCACCCCCGCGTCCGTGATCTGGGTCGAGCTGAGGTCTAGCTTGGTCAGGGCCCGCAAGCCGGTGGCGGCGTCGGCCAGCCACGCCGCGCCAGCGTCCGTAATGGGGTCACCTGTCAAGTTGAGTTCCGTGACACGACCCCATTCGGCAACACTAATGGGGGCATCGGCCCTTAAGTTCAAGTTCAGACGTGCCGTTCGCTCGATGATGGCGATCTCTTGGCGGAGTGCCTCGCTCACTGGGTCGGCACCGTGCGTGCCGCCCCCCGCCCGCTTTTCCGCGGCCGAACGACCTTCGTTCGGATCGACCGCCTTTGAAACGGGCCCGGCCATCGGCACAGCCTGCGTGACGATCGCCTTGGTGACCACTCGGCGTCCCGCGTGGTTCGCGAGCCACACCCGGCCCGCCGTGGTGTTCAGCAGAACCGCGCGGTACTCGTCCTGGCTCAGGCAGTCGGTCGCCTTGAGCCAACGCGCGGCCGTGGTGGCGTCCAGATTGCTCAGCACCGGATCGCCGGGAACGGGAACAGGCCTCGGCGCGCTGGCATCGGGTTTCCCGTCACGGGCGCCGGATTCCTGCGTCCTGGCTTTCAGCGCATCGCGGAAGAGCATCGGCGCGACGTTGCCGTCGGCGTCGGTGATATCGGCCAGCTCGGGCCGATACGCGGCCAGCGCCGTGCACAAATCGTTGTTGGCGATCAGCGCGTCCATCTGTTTGGGGAACGAGAGTTCTTGCAACGCCCGCTGGATCAACAGAAGCGGAAAGAGGATCGCCCGCCGCCGCTCCGGTGTGCAGCCGATGTTGGTGTGCGCATCAAGCGGGAGCAGCCGGTCGTCGATGAGGAGCTCGTTGATCTTGCGGACCAGCTTGCGCGGCGAGTGATTGCTCAGGCGAGAAAGCAGCGGCGTGCATCGGTAGACCGCGCTGAGGAGCGCACGCGTGCCCTTGACCGTCGCGTCGCTGCGGTCGGCGTTCGATGCCAAGAGTCCGGGCTTGAGCTTCGTCTTGATGACCGTGCGGATGTACTTCTGGAAGCTCTCCTCGTGCGACGGCAGCCATAGTGGCAACTGCACGATCTTGTCGATGTACCCCGCGCCGATGTCTTTTCTTTCCTTGCCGTAGCGTACCTCGGACTGCTGCTCCAGATAACGCTCGATCACCTCGCGATAGAGCGCCAACACAAAGACGAACCCCGGCTGGGCTAGGACCAGCTTGATACCCTCAAGAATCTCCACCGCCGCCTCCGGGCGGCAGCGGTCCAGGTCGTCAATGAAGACCACGATGACCGGCGCTTGGCCGGTCTTGTTCGCGCCGCTGGCCTTCGCCGCGGCGTGCAGCCGGGCGAGGTCGTCGAAGGCTGAGAGGTAGAGCGACTTGTCGATCCAAGACTGGACGCGAGGCTCGGCGGATTGCTTCCGGTTCAGGAGCCGGTCCTTCCAGCGACTGAGGAAGGTCTCGCCGTCGATGCTCGCACTGACCTCGCCCTTTGCCACGAACGGAACGCCCGCCTCGCCCTTTGCATCCACCTTCACGGCACTGATCAGCGAGATCGCACCGTCGTAGAACGTCTTGGCGATCGTCGTGCCCTTCTCGCCGACCGCGTTCCCGAACGTCCGGTCCTCTTCCAATCGCTGCTTGACCGCCCGCGCGATCGACGCCACCAGCGGGACGATCGGGTGTTCCTCCTTCTCATACCGCCACGCGTTGAACTGCACCGTGACCACATGCGGATGAGGGCGCGTGATCGTGCCGTCGGCGGCCATTGGCTCAAGGAGCGTGCGGGCCGCGTTCAGCAGCGATGTTTTGCCGTGGCCCCAGGTGCCGAAGATGCCGACGGTGAACGGCGTCGCGGCACCCAACGCCGCCTCGGCGATCACGCGGGCGGTCTGGTTCATGCCCAGCCCGTCGTCGCCGCTGACGCGGATCGGCTCGTCGCTGAGCAGGAATAACGGTTCGAGTTTGCCCGCATCACCCATGGACGACAGAATAGCAAGTATCGCACGGGGGACGGGTTGGGCCGACGCCGAAGCGTGCTTCGACGGCGCTGGGGGCGTGACTTCGATCTTTTCGAGATCAAGCAATTGCCGTGGGCCGCGCCCCCTCCGGCTCGCGGACTCGCCACCTCCCCCGGTTGGGACCGGGGGAGGGTGACGGGCGAGAATGATTACAACAGAGCAATCTAAGCCCTCACGGCCCGATGGCCGCCGGGCCGGTTTCGCCGGTTCGGATTCGGATGACGTCGTCGAGGGGGGTGACGAAGATTTTGCCGTCGCCGACGTCTCCGGCGCCGGCGCTGCGGGCGCCGCGGATGATGGCTTCGACGGTGGCGTCCACGAAGTTGTCGTTGACGGCGATCTCGACCTTGAGTTTGGGGATCATGCGTTCTTCGAGTTCTTGGCCGCGATAGACCTCGACGACGCCGCGCTGGCGGCCGAAGCCGCTGGTCTCGCTGACGGTCATGAGGTAGACATCGGTCTCCGCCAGCGCGCGGCGGACGTCTTCGAGCTTCTCTGGGCGGATGATGGCGGTGATGAGTTTCATGGCGGGGCTCGGGGCGCGATCAGCCTTGGGTTTCGATGCGGGCTTTGGCGTTGAGGTCGGAGAAGAGGGACTCGAGTTGGGTGCGGACGTTTTCTGGCGTGTGCTGGCCGTCGGTGAGGAAGCGGAAGCGGGTGCCGCGGACGGTGATGGGCGTGGGGGTGAGCGTGAGGGTGCTGACGGCGTTGCCGTCGACGCTGATGCGACGGCAGAGCTCGCGCCAGCGGCGCTCGACCTGCTGCTCGCTGACGTGATCGAGGACGATCGTGAAGCGCTGGATGGAGGCCGGGGGGGCGTCGGCAGCGCGGGGCTCGGCCATGACCGCCGCGGCGGCGGCGACCGCCTCGCCGCCGGAGAGCACATATGCGCGCTCGCGGTGCTGGCTCAGGTCCATGCCCAGCGTCTCCTCGTTGGGCGAGGCCCGCAGCGGCCAGATGAGGTTCACGACCATGAGGATGCCGAGGGTCGCGACGCCGGCGAAGACGATCGTGACGCCGACCGCGGCGGCCTGCTGCCACACGAGCTTCCAGTGCCCGTCGATCACGCCGCCGGGCGTGCCGAGGGCAAGGTCTTTGATCGCCGGGTTGACCAGCGCCGTGGCGAAGACGCCGGTGAGCAGAGCGCCGATCGTGCCGCCGACGAAGTGGACGCCGACGACGTCCAGGGCGTCGTCATAGCCGAGCTTGGGCTTGAACGAGACCGCGAGGTAGCAGACGCCGCCGCCGATGAGGCCGATGATCGCGGCGCCGGTGGGCGTCACAAACCCCGCGGCGGGCGTGATCGCGACCAGCCCGGCGACCGCGCCCGAGACGACGCCGAGCACGGTGGCGTGGCGCGAGCGCGTGAGCTCGACGAGCATCCAGCCCACGCCGGCGGTGGCGGCGGCCAGGTGCGTGTTGAGCATCGCGGTGCTGGCCAAGGAGCCGGCGGAGAGCGCGCTGCCGGCGTTGAAGCCGAACCAGCCGACCCAGAGCATGCCCGCGCCGACGACGGTGAACGGGAGGTTGTGCGGGGGCATGGGCTCGTGCCCGTAGCCGTGGCGCTTGCCGAGGTAGAGGGCGCAGACCAGGGCCGAGACCCCAGAGGAGATGTGCACGACGGTGCCGCCGGCGAAGTCCAGCGCGCCGAAGGTCGTGGCGATCCAGCCGCCGCCCCAGACCCAGTGGGCCAGCGGGGCGTAGACGATCAGCGACCACAGGGCGCTGAACGCGGCGAAGGGCGCGAAGCGGAACCGCTCAGCAAACGCGCCGCTGATCAGCGCGGGCGTGATGATCGCGAAGGTCAGCTGGTACATCACGAACAGCGCGTGCGGGATCGTCGGCGCCAGGCTCGCCGGCTGCGAGAGGTCGCGCAGGAACATCAGCGAGAGCCCGCCCCAGAGCCCGCCCTGGGTGGGGCCGAAGGCGATGGAGTATCCGACGATGAACCACAGCACGCTGACGATCACGGCACAGAAGAACGAGTGCATGAGCGTCGAGAGGATGTTCTTGCTGCGGACGAGCCCGCCGTAGAAGAGCGCGAGGCCGGGGATGGTCATGAGGAGGACCAGCGCGGTGCTGGTGAGCATCCAGGCGGTGTCGCCGGAGTTGGATTGTGCGGGGGCCGCGGCGGCGACGGTAGCGGCGACTTCGTCGGCACTTGCAGCGGCGGCGAGAGTGAGGGCGGACGCGAGGGCGATTGCTGCGTGCAGCATGGGTGATCGCGCGGGGGCAGGAGCAACACTGAACACAATCGCCATGGCGAACCTCCACACACGCCCCCCACTCGTACGCGCACGCGCATGTGCCGCGGCGCGGCCCGGGGACCCGGTGGCTCGAACAGAGAGCGGCTGGGGAACGGGCGGGGAAGTATGGCAGAGGAGCGAGCAACCTTCAAGGCGGGAGCGGGTTGACCGATGCCGCGGATGATCGGGGAAGCCGGCCCGTGGCTTCGCGGAGCCTCCGCCGGCGTCCGGCGGCAACAGATCACAGGACCAGCGGCGGCCCGACCAAGGCCGGGGACATCAGCAGCGCGCCGAGCCACATCGCCGGCTCAAGCACGACGAGCGATGTGGTGTAGAGGGCCGCGTACACGGCTGCGCCGGCGTGCAGGGCGGCGGCGACGATTGTCCACCTCGCGCGGTTCGCGAGGCCGATGGCCGTGACGGTTGACGCGGTGAGATACACCAGCAGGTCAGGTGCGGCAAACGCGATGATCACGGCCTTCGGAGCCGCCGCGGGCACGAACCGCGACTGAGCCGCGGGGTCGGCAAACGGCCACGCCCAATACACCAGGAGCATCGCGGACTGGAAGGTGCGATAGGCGATCGCGAGCTGACGCAGGACCGCGTTCGTGTCGCGCGTTGAGGCCATGATTGAAGTGTACGACGAGGGCCGACCATCTGAAACTTCCCTGGCGATCGGGCGATCGGTGCGACGGTCTGTCGCGTCGGACGACCGGCTGAGCGTGAGTCTGCCCAAGGCACGAATCGAGCGTGAAGCGCTCACGGAGCGTCAGTGCGCGATCGCCGCGGGCGTTGTAAAATGACCGGCATGAAGACGTACCCGTGTCCGTACCTGCCCGCGACGCCGGAGCAGGCGGCGCTCCTGGCGCCGCTGGTTGATCAGCTGCTCACGCCGGTCACGAGCCCGTTCGGCGCACCGCAGTTGCCGTTGATCAAGGAGACATCGGCGGAGTTCGTCGCGCTCAAGACCGAGCGGCATGCGCTCCTCCTCGGGCTGGACCCGTCGAACGTCGCGCTCGCGGCGGTGATCAGCCTCGCCACGCCGGCGCAGATCGCGTCGAAGTTCGGCTCGCTGGACGAGGCCCTCGTCGTGGGCAACAAGATCCAGAACGGCGCGGCGTTGCTGTACGGACTGGGCACATCGGCGATGCGGTATCGAGACGCTGCGGCGGCCGAGGCGTTGGTCCGGTTCTCGCCGCGGATGAGCATCAACTTCCAGTTCACCCACTGGATGATCGAGGTCATCGAGCCATCGCGGATGGACGCGATCATGCTCGAGATCACTGCGGCGTGGACGAACCCGCGAGACGCGATGACCTGGGTCTTGCTGGAGTATCACCGCCAATGGTCGGCGCCGCTGTCGCAGCGACTCATCGACGTCGTCAAGACCCACGGCACCGACGCGAGGACCGCGGTGTGGAGCTGGCGCGGCAACGGCTACGCCGACAACACGCACCCGTCGCTGCTGGCCGAGGCGATCGAGGCGCTCAAGCCGCACGTGAAGACGCAGCCCAACGCCAAGCGGTGGGCGACGAAGCTGAAGAAGCGGTTGAAGGGTGCGTAGACGAGGCGGGGGCGCGCGACCAGTGCGACGGCTGATCACGCATGACACCGGAGCGACCAACGTTCAGCGCCGCAGGTACTCGTGGCGAGCAAAGCCTTCGTAGACGCAAAGGAGGATGATGGACTTGACGCGTTCGGCGCGACGCTGCAAGAGTGCCTCTGACAACGGATTCCGTTGCGAACAAAGCCTCGCGGCATAGCATCTGCGATGCCCGCGGGATCATTCCATTTTCCGCCGCCTGACAACGACACGGTCTGGGAGACCGCGTGCTGCAAAGTAATGTCCCGTGAGCTCGGAGTGACGCTCCAGAAGTTTAATCGCCGCGGCCAGAAGCAGTACGGTATCGACCTCATCGGAACGGACGCAGATGGGAAAGCGGTGGTGGTGCAGTGCAAACTGCGGAACACAGCGAAAGGCTTGCCTCGCAAGGGTGCGGAGGACGATGTTGAGGCCGCCAAAGAGCTCATCGACAGCGTGACCGGCGAGAAAGTCCACATCAGCCGGTTCGTCATCGCCACGACCGACGACGTCAACGATCACACGGCATGGGCGGCGAACGTGACCCGCGAGCATAAGGAGGCCGGGCTGTTCGAAGTCAAGGTCTACGGATGGCGCGACTTCTGCGCGGTGCTGAACAATCATCCCGATCTGAGCGCGTGGTATCTCGGCGAGCTCAACGAGCGGTCGATCTACTCCACCGTCCCGACCCCCTCAGCCACGTTCATCAAGCGCCCCTATATCACGCGGCAGATCCACGACGCCCTTCAGAACAACCTCAACGAAACCGTCATCCGCCAAGCCGTCGCGCGGGCGATGGGCGGGTACGGCAAGACCGTCGCGGCGATCCTTTACGCGGACGAATACAAGAACGATTACCCCGGCGGACGATTCTTCCTCCCCGTGGAAGCCGGCGAACTCGCGGCCTCGTTGGCATCGCTCATCACGCCGCTGGGCCTGACCACCGCCAATAACCCGAAAGCGGATGCCACGTTGGTTGCGAGGACTTTGCACGACGGCGAGCCCAGTCTGCTCATCTTGGACAACGTCGCCAGCAAGGCCGCGTGGGGTGCGATGCTCGACTCTGGTCTTGTGCCGCGCGGGACGTGCCGGGTGCTCATCACCACGCGAGACGAAGCGATCGACCCGGCGGATGCGATCCGGATCGGCAGGCTGACCAACGCCGAAGCCGCGGAGGTCTTCGCGCTCTTCTGCACCGCGCGGCACGAGAAGGCGAGTGAGGCGCAGAAACGCGCGGGATTGCCCGACGCCCTGCCAAGCACGCAGATCGTGCATGAGATCAATGAGTGGTTGGGCGGCCTCGCCGTGGCCATCGCTGCCGTCGCGGCGTTCATGAAGCTCAAGCCGCACATTGCGTGGCACGACTACTGGGAGGGAACGACGCCCGCGCCCGGCAGCACCGCCAAGCCAACGCGCGGCCTCAAGCACACGCCCGTGGGCGAGTTGCCCGATGTACGCCCCGACGTCGCGGCTCAGTTAGGCCTGTCGGGCCAGCCCCTTGAAGAGCACCGCCGCACGTTACGCGTCATCGACGATGCTTACGACGCGCTGCGTCCGCCGAGCCAGACGACCGACTCGCCGGAACAGCGCGCGATTCAGTACGCCGCGCTGTTGCCGCAGGATCTGGCCCCGGGGGTCTGGCTGGAGCAGTTGTTGACCGCCGACGCCGCGCGGCACGATACGGGCTCCGACGGTTCGCCGGACCCACTGCGCATCACACTGGTCGATGATCCCGACGAGCCGCACACGCCCGCTCAGGCCGTCTTGCAGCACTTGGACCGTCTGGACATCGTGCTCCCCAGCGGCGAGGGCGGACGACTCCTCTCGCTCCACCGCTTATGGCACGCCCGCGTGAACGAGCGCGCCTCGGCAGAGAAGTTAGACCGCACCCAGCTTTGGTCCGCCATCGACTCATGCGCGGGGGCGCGATGGACCGTGATCGTGGGCACG
Source organism: Phycisphaerales bacterium (assembly GCA_019747615.1). Next base: position 2,001 of record JAIEQQ010000113.1, on the reverse strand, counting down.
GACGCCGCGGGTAAGCGGCGGGGACTCAACAACCCAGCCGCCCTGACCGATGCGTCGCTGCGATGGGAACTAACTCCGCTGCAAGCCGTGTGCATTGCGCTCTGGGCACAGGCGAACGCGGCCAAAGACGCGGGCGATGAAGACTCGCGCGTGAGCATGGCGGGCGCGGCGGCGGAGATCGGCTTCTGGCTGTCGATCCTGCTGAAACACCTCGGCCGCTTCGTAGAGGCGGAGGCCTGCCTGTCTCCGCTGGTCGCGCACGAAGCCGCTGTCGAGTCGGCACTTGGCCCATTTAATGTTGCCGTGTGTCACTCAAGTCTCTTTCTGGTGCAGAGGGAACTGGGCAAGTTCTCGGGAGCCCTGGCAAGCATATATCGGGCGATTTCAATTGCTGAGAGAGTTGTCCCCGCCGATAGTCTCGACCTCGCTGCCATGCGTGTCAACCTGGCGTTGTTACAGAAAGATGAAGGCAACTTGCAGGGCGCTCGCACGAATCTGGAACGGGCTCTTCGCGTGATGCACAATCGCTTGCGGCCGGAGCATGCCGACTTCGCGACGGTCTTCTCAAACCTGGCGATGATCGAATTGGATCAGGGCGACATCTACCGGTACGAAGGCTCTTTCAGCATGGCCAAGCAGGAGTACGAGGCGGCGCTGGTGAACATCGTGCGGGCCATCGGAATCGAACAAGTTCATTTTCCTCCAGACCATCCGACTTTCGCGACGAGGTACTCAAACTTGGCGCTGATACAGCGGGCCCTCGGCGACCCAGCGGCAGCGCGGGCGAGCATCGAGCGGGCTATAGCAATCAAGTTGAAACGCTTCGATCCGGACCACCCAACACTCGCGACGAGTTATTCGATCCTTTCGCTGACTCGGCTTGACCAAGGCAACCAGTTCCTGGCCGGCGGTGAACTCAGCAGAGCCAAGGAAGAGTTCGCGGCGGCCCGGGCGAGCATGGAGCCGTCCATCGCCATCAAGTTGAAGCACTTCGCGGCTGACGACCGCAACGTAGCCATCAGCTACAGCAACCTGGCCGACATCGCCGTTGCCGAGGGCAATATCCCTGAGGCCGTGGACCTTTGGCGTAAGGCCTACCCCATCTGGCTCAAAGCTCTCGGCCCCGACCGTCTGCAGACCAAACTCGTCGCTGCCATGCTTCGCAAGTACGACCCACCGGGGCCGCCGTGAGAGTGCGTGGGCATCGCAGTCGCCGGCTGCCGCTTGTAAGCGCCTGTCCGTGCGGCCTCGCTTCACCCGCGCAAACGTCACCGGCCTCCGGCCGATCCCCGTGGCCGTATTCGCGTATGATGCCCCCATGAGCGGATCGAAGGTGCTGTTGCTGCCGGGGCAGGGGGCGCAGGTTGTTGGCATGGCCAAGGCCTGGGTTGAGGCGTCGCCCGAGGCGCGGGCAGTGTTTGCTGAGGCCGACGCGGCCTTGGCGGGGCATCTTCCGGCGTTGCCGGGGACGGGCGGTACGGTGGGGGCGGCGCGGCATGAGCGTGAGGCGACGCTGAGTGAGCTGTGTTTCAATGGCCCGGCGGAGCTCTTGAACCGGACGGATGTGAGCCAGCCGGCGATTTACGCCGCGGGGGTGGCGTGTTGGCGGGGGTTGCTGGCCAGATGGGGCGTGGGGCAGAATGCGGGGATCAGCGAGGCGGGCGTGGTGGCCACGGCGGGTCTCTCGCTGGGTGAGTACACCGCGCTGCACATCGCCGGTGCGTTTTCGTTTGCCGATGGGCTGAAGCTTGTCGCGCTGCGCGGGCGGGCGATGCAGGACGCGGCGGAGGCGAGCCGGGGGGGCGGGGGGGGCATGGTGGCGCTGATCGGGGCCGATGAGGCTCAGGCGCAGCAGGTGTGCGATGAAACGCTCGCGGCGGGCGTGAGCGCCGGGGTGACCGGTGAAGTCCTCGTCTGCGCGAACTTCAATGCGCCGGGGCAGATCGTGATCGCCGGAAACCGGGGCGCGGTGGAGCGCGCCATCGAGGCCGCGAAATCGCG
>JAIEQQ010000092.1 GCA_019747615.1 Phycisphaerales bacterium | reverse complement strand
CATCGCCAACCACCCACCGCAAGACGGGCGTTCAACGCCTATCTACGTCTGACCGAACGCCCACACGCCCGCGACGGTCTCGGTCGATGCGCCGGTGATCTGTCGGAGTGTGATCGGCACGTAATCTTCGCACAAAGCACCGAGCACCGCCATGCACCCCGCCTCACGCATTTCGATCGGCACCCCGAGGGCCGCGGTGTCGATCGTGCGGCGGGCGGTTGCACGCTCGATCGCGCCGCGGAGCGCGAGGTTCTTCGCACCGCCGCCGGCGAGCACGATGGACTCCGCAACGCCCGCGCGCTCGGCGATGCAGCGTGCGATCGCTTCGCACGCGGTGGCCCCAAGGTCCGGTGCGGTCACGCGCCCGGCGTGCCGGTCCACCCATGCCGCCGCCTCATCGCCGGTGCCCAACGAGCGACGCTGGCCCGCCTGGGTGCGGAGCACTGCGATCAGCTCATGAAGCGAGTCTGCATCGACGCGACCGGCCATCGCACTGGCGCCGCCGGCATCAAACGGCTGGTGAAGCGCGACGCGGGCCACGCGATCCAGAACATGGTTGCACGCGCAGAGGTCAAACCCACGCACACGATCCCGCGTGTCCGCACGCGACGCACCGGGCACGACGCCGGGAAGCAGCGTCATGTTGCAGAAACCGCCAAGGTTGACCACGCAGCGCGGGCTCGCGTCTGCGAAGAGCATCAGGTCCGCCAGCGGCGTGATCGGGGCCCCCTGCCCACCGGCGCTCAGGTCTGACGCGCGCAGATCGCACACCACCGGCGCGTTCAAGCGCTGCGCTAGCGGCGTCGGATTGAACATCTGCCAGCTCACCGGCGGCGCGTGGCACACCGTCTGCCCGTGAACGCAGATGAGATCCGCGTGATCGCTCGCGAGGAGCTCTGTGATCGTCTGAGTGTGTAGGCTCGTGAACGCGAGCATGGCGCTTGCGATCTCGGTGCTGGTGAGTGGCACTTGATCGGCCATGCAGCGCAGCGTGCCTGCGATATCGCCAAGGCCCCGCGACAGGCCGCGGATGAACGACGCACGCATATCGAGACCTCGCCCGTGGATCTCGACGAGGGCCGCGTCCAGGCCGTCGAGGCTCGTGCCGGTCATGCAGCCGACGACGAGGCGTCGGGCATCGGGCGCGGTGCGGTCGTGGTCGCGGGCGAGTTCACTCACGCGCGGCTCTCCAGCTCGCGGATGATGCGTTCGTAGTGCGTCGAGGAGATATCGAGCCCGCCGCGGCGCGAGCGAGCGAGCCAGAGCCGCCGGTGCTCGCTGAGCAGATCTTTCGCAATTGTGGCCATGATGCTTGCGTCGGCATCGCTGATCACGCCGCGGATTGGGCCGCGCCGTGCGATGGCCCTTCGCGCCGCGAGGCGGGCGGCGTTGATGGTGTGCTCGAGCTCGTCCTGCACCAGCGTGTTCAGCCCCTGCGGCATCGCGACCCAGGCGTCTTCGATGCGGCCCGCGGCGTCCTTCCACAGCTCAACATCGCCCACCTCGGCGCGATCACTGGCGCCGCAGTTGTAGAGATCCGCGAACAGCGCGGACTGATTCCAGAGGGCAAACTCGCCGACTTCCTTCGGACGCGACAAACGCCCGGCGATCCGGCGGAGCGGCTCGTCGGCGTTGCCCAGTTCGTCGAGCCACGCGCCGAGGTGCAGGGACGCGTCGCCATGCACGTGCAGCGAGATCGCGCGGCTGTCCAGCGTGGCGAACTTCTCGGCGCCGCTCCAGGCGGCTTGGGCCGCTTTGGCCAGCGCGTGCAGCGCGATGGGCCACTGCTGATGGTGCCCGGTGTCGCCCCAATCGCAGACGAGATAGCCCGGCGCGTGGTGCTTCTCACCGGCGATGGCGGCGTTTCGAAGGTTCTCGTCGCGCTCGCGCGTGCGTCCGGTGATGCTCCGCCAACTGCTCGTGCCGGGGCAGACCCAGGTCTCGTTGCCCATCGCGCGAAGGTCCGCGCACCAGCGATCAAACGGGCTGTGCGGCTCATAGCCCCACGCCAGCGCGACCAGATCACGCGGGAGCTCCGCGATCACCTCCGGGTGTGACAGCGCGATATCGGCCCAGAACATCGGCCTTCGCCCGCGCTCTCGCACCAGCCCGCAGACGCGATTGACAAACTGCGCGTACACGCGAGCACGAGCGAGCCCGGTGCGGGCGTCGTCGCTCAGGCCCAGCGCATTGAGCGTGCTGGCGATGCGAGCGACTTCGTCCTTGCTGCGGCCCCAGCCCACGTCGAACGTCTCGTCAGCGCCGATGTTCACCAGCGGTGATTGGAGGCACGGCAGCAGTTGATCGAGCCAATCGCGCACGAGATCGAGCGAGCGATCATCAACGGGGCAGAGCGAGAACGGCCCGCTCCGGGGCCAGACGTCGAACATCCAATCGCCGTGGGTTTCGGCAAGGTGTGAGTAGCGATCGAGCTTCAGCCAGTGTGCCAGGTGGCCGAAGCAGTTCTGATTCGCCGCGAGTTCGATCCCCGCCTCACGGCAGCGTTCGTCGAGCCGCCGGACTTCATCGGGCGACAGCGCTCCGCTGCCGACCCACGCCTGCTCGTGGCCCGCGTACGCGAACGTGTGCTCCGTGTAGAGCTGCAGATGGTTGTATTTCAGGGCCGCGAGTGAATCGATGATGTCGAAGAACTCGGCCATCGTCGGCACGCGATTGCGTGAGATATCGAGCATGACGCCGCGCGTGGCGAAGGTGGGCTCGTCGGTGATCCGCACGCGGGGCAGCTCGCGCGGATACTGGCGCAGGAGTTGGCGAATGGTCTCTTGTGCGTAGCGCCGCCCGCTGTGGCCGGCGGTGGTGATCTCGAACATCACGCCGCCATTGGCCTCTGTCGGCTCGGTGACTTCGAGCGTGTACGCCTGTGCGGCGATCGAGCGTTCGTCTGGCCCCGGCGTGCCGGCACGATTCAGGCTCCGCACTCGTACGCGGGGCTCCCCAGAGCCGCGCTGGACGACCCCGCCGAGCATCTCGATGCGAGACGGCGTCGGGATCAACAACATCGGTAAACTCGGCGTGCTCATCAAACGCCAGCGTACGCGGCTGGATCTACCGTTGATCATGGCACCATCCACCCCGTCTTCGTCCAAGACCGAGACCGCTTCGCCGGATACGCCGATCATCGATCTCCGCTCGGACACTGTCACCCGCCCGACGCCCGCGATGCGGGCAGCGATGATGAGTGCCGCGCTGGGCGATGATGTGCTTGGCGACGATCCGACGGTGCGCGAGCTTGAGGCTCGCGTGTGTCAGATCATGGGCAAGGAAGCGGCGTGCTTTGTGCCCACGGGCACGATGGCCAACCAGGTTGCGATTCGAGCGCACACGGAGCCGGGCGATGAGTTGATCGCTCACGAGGATTCACACATCATCCACTACGAGACCGGCGCGCCCGCGGCGCTCTCGGGTGTGATGATCCGCGTCGTGCGGGGTGAAATGGGGATGTTCGATGAGGCCGCGGTGCGCAGGAGCGTGCGGCATCTGTCGGATCATGATCCGCGTTCGCGATTGCTGGTGATCGAGAACACTCACAATCGCGCCGGCGGCGTTGTGTGGCCCGTGGATCGGTTCCGCGCCGTGACGGCTGCCGCGAGGGAGCGAGGGTTATCGGTCCACATGGACGGAGCCCGGATCTGGAACGCGTGCGCCGCGTCGGGCGTGCCAGCCAGTGAGTACGCGGCGTGCGTGGATTCGCTCTCGTGCTGCTTCAGCAAGGGCCTGGGCGCGCCGGTGGGCAGCGCTGTCGCGGGCTCCGCGCCGTTCATCGCGCGGGTGCGCCGGTTCCGCAAGATGTTCGGCGGCGGGATGCGGCAGAGCGGCGTGCTCGCCGCCGCGGCGATCTACGCCCTGGATCACCATCGCGAGCGATTGACGCAGGATCACGCGAACGCCGCGGCTCTCGGGGCTGCATTGGCCAACGTGCGCGGGCTGTCGATCGCTAGCGCGATCCAGACCAACATGGTCTTCGTCAACCTGTCACACTCGCTGCCCGGCGCGGGCGACTTCTGCCGTCGCCTGCGTGAGCGGGGCGTCTTGGCCTTGGATAGCAGCGACAGCCAGATCCGCCTGGTCACCCATCTGGACGTCTCGCGGGCCCAATGCGAGCACGCGGCGGATGTCATCGCCGCCGTAGCGACCTCATTGCAAAGTTGACTGTGCCCCCCGGCCTGCGAACGATTCCTCTCAGACCCTCGCGGGAAGATCCCGCCACCGGAGAGGTGCCAGAGCGGTTGAATGGGCTAGTCTCGAAAACTAGTTAAGGCCTCGGTCTTACGGGAGTTCGAATCTCCCCCTCTCCGCTTCAACGTGCAAAGGGCTCGCCTCGGCGGGCCCTTTTCTATTGTGAGGTGCGGGGGCGGCGGGGTGATTGCCCCGCCGACTCGCGGCGTCCGGATTGACGCTGATGTCCGCAGCACCGACGCGCCCGGAGCGCGCCGATGGCCAACGATCGGGCATGGTCAAGCTCAACCGCATTTACACCAAAACCGGCGACGAGGGCACCACCGGACTCGGCGACGGGCGGCGCGTCAACAAGGATCACCTCCGCGTCGAGTCCTACGGCACGGTTGACGAGGCCAACGCCTGCATCGGCGTCTGCGTCACGCTCTGCGACCAAGCGGCGCCCGGCACGCTGGAGCATCGTATCGGTGATCTGCTGCGCTCGGTGCAGCACGATCTGTTCGATGTCGGCGCCGACTTGTGTTGTCCGCCGGTCGAGGGCGAGCAGCCGGGCCAGCGGCTGCGCGTCAGCGAGGCGCAGACGGCGCGGCTTGAGCACGCGATCGACCAGTTCAACGCGGATCTCAAGCCCCTGAACAGCTTCGTGCTCCCCGGCGGGAGCCCGCTGGCCAGCGCGATGCACGTGGCGCGAACGGTTGTACGTCGTGCGGAGCGATGTGTGGTGTCGCTGTCGCATGAAGAGGCCGCGACGACGAACACCGAGTGCGTGAAGTACCTGAACCGCTTGAGCGATCTGTTGTTCGTCGTTTCGCGCGTCGCGAACGACAATGGCGCGGGCGATATTCTCTGGGTGCCCGGGCAGAACAGGCCGAGGTGAGCGTGGCCAAGGGCGTCTATACGACGGATTTTCATCAGGAGTACGCCGCGGAGACCTCGCGGATCATCCGCGATCGGTTCGTCTGGCTCTGCGCGCTGGTGGTGGGCTTCACGCTGCTGTTTTCGCTGCAGCGCGTGTGGAACGACCTGGTCATCCCGCTGCTGCAACTCATCCGCGGCGTAGACACCAGCGGCTGGGACTGGGGCCGCCCGGTCGGCGGCCTGCCGGACGCGATCACGATCGGCGTCTTCGGGCTCATCGGCTGGCGCGCGTGGATCGGACGCTTTGCTGACGCGGACTTGATGCGGTTTGCGGTCCGGATGATCCAGTGCTGCGGCGCCTTTGCGATGCTGCTCTACCCCGTCTATACGCGAGAGCGCGTGCTGCCGATTGAATCGGTGTTCCTCATGCACGTCATCGCGTGCGCGTGTTTGCCCTGGTCGCTGAAGGACGCCATCCGCCCGATGCTCCCGCTGCTGGGGCTCAGCGCCGCGATGATTCTGGTGATCGTGCTCTCCGGCGGCGTGTCGATGGCCAGGGTCTTGCAGGCAGTGGGGCTGATCGTGTTCTCGCCGCTGGTGCTCGCGCCGGGGGCGATCGTGGCGACGATCAAGGACAAGTGGCGCACCGAGCTCTTTCGCACACGCTTCTTTGAGTCTCGATATGGGCAGATGCGGCGAGAGCTCGTCGACGCTCGCACTCTGCACGAGGCCCTGTTTCCCAAGGCCGAGACGCGCGACGGCATTCGCCTCGACTATCGCTACGAGCCGGTGCGCCAGATCGGCGGCGATTTCATCTTCGCCCGTTGGACGCCCGAGCGGCCCGATGACATTGTGCCACCGGGCCAAACACCGCCGAACGAGCCGCGCGTCGAGAGCCTCACGGTGGTGCTTCTTGACGTGACCGGCCACGGCCTTAGCAGCGCGTTGACCGTCAACCGCATCTCCGGTGAACTCGAGCGTCTCTTCGCCGAAGACCCCGCCACCGGCCCCGGTGAGGTGCTGCGCGCTCTGAACCGATACGTCTACCTCACGCTTGCGCCGCACGCGATTTATGCCACTGCGATGGTGGCGCGTGTCGACCGTGTGGCTGGCGGCGACTCCTGCACGCTTCGGTACGCCAACGCCGGACACCCGCCGGCGTTCGTGCTCGGCAGCGTGAGCACCACCGGCACCGACGGCGTCACGACCCTCGACCCGCGGCTGATCCCATCGACCGCCCCGATGCTCGGCGTGCTGTCGTCCGACGAGTTTGACCCCGACCCGCGCACCATGCCCCTGCGCCCCGGCGAGCGCTTCATCGCCTACACCGATGGCGCAGTCGAGACCAAAAACGTCCGGGGCGATCTCTTCGGCGTCGAACGCATGCGGACGCTCCTCAGCCCACGCACCAGCTCTGCCGGCGCATCGTCGGCCACGCTTGCTGACCCGGCCCTCGGATGGTCGCAGACCGTCATCAACGCGGTGGACGCCTTCCGGTCCGGCCTGCCGACGGACGACACGGTCGTCGTCGAGATCGCGTTGCTGTGGACCAACCCTGGACCGGCGATGCCCCGTGGAGTGCCGCTGGCCAGCCCAACGGCAGGTTTCACAGCCGAGGCGTCGGCCCGCTCCACGCAAACGCATGACGGAAGCTCGCGTCGTGGCACGCCGCCATCTCGCTGAAGCTGATGATGTCGTTCACAAGCAGGCTCTCGTACTCGTGCGGCAGGCGCACCGAGTGCATTCCCGAGTTGTCCGTGCAGATCGCCACCGGCACACCGGTGTCAAAGCACTTGCGAAATACGGCGCGGAGCGAGGCGCCCGTGGTGAGTGTGCCGGTGCGAACGTAGCTCGTCGGGCAGATCTCGAGGCATTGCTCGCGGCGTGCGATGGCCTTGAGGAGTGTCGGGCGGCGGAGCGGGATTTGGATGCCGTGGCCGATGCGATCAAGATGCGGCAGGAGTTTCTCGACCGCCCGCGTGCTGCCCTGGGGAGTCTCAAAGAGATGGGCGGTGGTGTGCAGGCCTCCGGTGCGTGCGCGTCGAAAGAGCGGTAGTACATCGCCCAGCGCACCGGCGTAGAGGCGATCCGGCCCGGCAAGGTCGATCGCGACGACATCGGGCATGTGCGCCTTGGCCAGCTCGGCGATGCGACGGTTGATGACCGGCGAGAGCGTGCTGTGCATGCACAGGATCTGTCGGAAGACCAGCGGGTAGTGATCGGTCGCGTCCGCCGCGGCTTGTGTGATCGCGCTGACGACCTCGTCCATCTGCGTCAGTCGCTCGTCATCGGGCAGGCTCGCATCGGTGCGGAACCACGGGCAGTGGCGCAGTTCCATGTACGCCAGATTGTCAAACAGCACCGCCCCGCGGATCAGCCTCTGGACAAAGTACGGGATCGAGTCCAGCCGCTGCACGCGCTCGACGACCTTGTGCATGTTGACGTAGTCATCAAGCGAATGGCGCGGGCGTGTGAAGTAGCGCTCAAGCATCTCGACACGCGGGTACCGCTTCAGCAGCGGATGATCCACGCGGCGGAGATACGCGTGCAGGATGTTCGGCAACACCGCCCCACCCAGGTGCAGGTGCAGCTCAGCGAAGCGCCCGGCGGGGCGCGTGCTGGCTGGCGACGCGGCACGAATCGTGGCGCGGGGCGTGCTTCGCGGGGCATGCTCGGGGCTGGCTCTGGTCAAGGGAGCGGAGCGTAGCAGATTTGCGCAGGGCGGCAGAGCGCGGCGATGCGATCAGGCCAGATGCTTGTAGTAAATCACGGTCGGGGCGAGTCGCTGGTCGCCGGTGGGCAGCAACGCAAAGCCCGGGATCTCGCCGCAGCGTGACCAGTAAGCGCTTTGGTAGAGCGATTCGGCGGGGGAGCTCGGGACGGTGTCGAGAACCAAGAGCGTTCGACCTGCGCTGAGCGCTGCGGATTCGACCGCGGCTAAGAGAGCACGCCCGCGACCCTTGCGGCGCTGCGACGAATGCACCAGCATCTTGCCGATGTCGGCGCGGTGCGGCTGATTGGGCCAGGGGCTGAACATGCACTGCACGGAGCCGACGACACGCCCGTCGAGCATGTCCGACAGGACGAGACGCTCGCCACGCGCGACATCAGCGATGATGCTCCGCCAGTAAGCCGCGGCGACTTCGCGCGAGAGCGGTGCAAGGAAGCTGACCGACGCGCCGCCGTTCACTGCGTCCATCAGCAGGTGGCACAGATCGTCAAGGCACTGCTCGATCGCCGGCGCGTCGAGCGACGTGATGCCGCTTACGCGTTCCATTTCTTCTCAGCCGGGCCGGTGTAGATGCTCAGCGGGCGGATCAGCCGGTTGTCCGCGTGCTGCTCCATGATGTGCGCCGTCCAGCCGGTGATGCGCGAGGCGACGAAGATCGGCGTGTACTGCGGCACCGGGATTTTCATCGTGAAATACGTCATCCCGCACGGGAAATCCACGTTGGGGTGGATGCTCTTCTTGGCCATCATGATCTTCTGCACCTGCTCGCCAAGCTCGAACCACTTCGGGGCCGCCAGCCCGCCGAACGTCCCTGGCAGCGTCGAAGCCATCTTCTTGCCCAGCCCCATCAGGATCCCCGCGCGATGGTCGCCGTTCTTGTACACCCGATGTCCGAAGCCCATGAGCTTCCGCTTGGTGTCAAACGCCGTCTGCATCCACGCATCAACCGCCGGAGTGCCGATGCCCTTCTCGCCGACGCTGGCGTAGATCTCCTTGAGCATTTCCATCGCCGCCTCGTTGGCCCCGCCGTGCAGCGGGCCCTTGAGCGCGCCGATGCCGCCGGCGACGGCGCTGTGCATGTCGCTGAGCGTGCCAGCGACGACGCGCGTCGTAAACGTGCTGGCGTTGAACTCGTGCTCGGCGTAGAGGATCAGGCTGACATCCATCACGCGAGCCTCGTCGCGGCTCGGCCGACGCCCGGTCATCATGTACAGCAGGTTCGCGGCGTGGCTCAGCGTGGGGTCGCCGCCGAGCTCGCGCCCGATCAGCGCCCGCCCGTCGATCACGTTCTGCATGTGCCCGACGATGGTCGGGATCTTGGCCAAGAGCCTCTTGGCTTTGCGCAGGTTTGCGGCGCCGGAGTTGTCCTGACAGTCTTCGTCGGTGTGGCCCAGGATGCTCACGCTCGTGCGGAGGACATCCATCGGCACCGCCCGCCCGCTGGCCAGCCAGCCAGCGCTGGACTCGATGAACGACGTCACCGCCGGGTGCAGCGCGCGCTCCGCGACGATCTCGGCCTTGAATCGTTCGAGTTCACGCGAGTCGGGCTTGTGCCCCTCCAGCAAGAGGAACGCGACCTCCTCGAACGTCGCGTGCTCGGCCAGATCGTGGATCTCGTAGCCGCGATAGATGAGCTTGTCCTGCTCGATGGAGCAGACTGCGGTCATGCCGCCGATGACACCGTCAAGGCCCTTGGCGAACGCCGCGGCTTTATCGCTCGATGCTGTGCTCGCGGGGGTGGCGCTGGGTGCGGACGTTGGTGCGGAAGTGGCCATGCTCAGCAAGCTCCATGATCGCGGGACGTCAACATCGCGCGGCCGTCGCCAGACGGCCCGATTCGCAAGCGTACGCGGGATGTGGCAAATGTCACGGCGCGACGGTCACGCGCGTTGGGCCGGGGTGTCGCCAGCGGGGCCGGGGGTTGCCGGCGGGTTCTGGCCCGCGTCGGCCAGCGCCTCCGCGTCGTCGTCCAGCCGATCGTCAAGCTCGTTGATCGGCCCGGAGAGGGCGATCGGGAGCGTCAGCGTGCCGCAGCCGGGGCAGGCCACCCCGTACAGCGTGTTGGGCTGGTTGGAGAGATCACCCCCGCAATTCAGGCAGACCGGGCGTTTGAGAATATTCGTCGCCTTGTTCACGCTCATCGCCACTGCGACGCACGCGACACCGATGACGGGAATCCAAGCGCCCGACATCAGGATGATGACGCCCCAGGTGGCCCCGATGATGACCAGCGTGTAGAGCACGGCGCTGATGCGCAGGCGGCTCATGAGCGAGAGGCCACGCCCGAGGGTGTGCCTGACGCGCTTGGCTCGCTGGATGGACTTGGCGATTGTCACGAAGCATCACCTCTTGGGCTCTGGAACAACAAGAATAGCACCGGCCCGAGACCCGCGCGGAGTACACTCGACCCCACGCGTTCGCGAGCCACATCGGTGGCTCACCCCCCACGCGTGATCAGCCGCGTGCGGTTGGGTCGTGGGGGGGGTGGGGAGGTGGGGGGGCGTGCATCAGGAGATATCAGCCATGCAATCGTGCCATCGCTTCGGACCGAATCGCTCGACCATCGTCGCTGCCATCCTCTCGCTGGCCATCGGTGCCGGCTCGTTGGTCTCAAACGCGCGTGCTGACGAGGGCATGTGGCTGCTCTCGAATCCACCGACGAAGCAGATCAAAGACCGCTACGGCATTGAGGTCACCCCGGAGTTCCTGCTGCGGGCCCAGCGAGCGAGCGTGGACATCGGTGCCAGCGGCTCATTTGTCTCCCGGCGCGGGTTGGTCATGACCAACCACCACGTCGCCAGCGACGCGATTCAGAAGCTCTCATCGCCGGAGCGGGACCTGGTGAAGAACGGCTTCTTGGCCAAGACGGAGGCTGAGGAGCTGCCATGTGCGGACACCGAGGTGACAATCCTCATGGCGATCCGCGATGTGACCGCAGAGGTCAACGCAATCCCTGCGACCCCGGCGAACGGGACCGAGGCACCCAAGCGTGAGCCCGGCGAGAACAGGCGTGCGAACATCTCCGCAATCGAGGACGCCGAGAAGACCAAGACGGGTCTGGATGCCCGCGTCGTCACGCTCTACGCCGGTGGGCGGTATCACCTCTATACGTTCAAGCGATTCACCGATGTCCGCCTCGTGTTTGCGCCGGAGGTCCAGGCGGCGTACTTCGGCGGCGATACCGACAACTTCGAGTTCCCGCGCTATTGCCTCGACGCCGCGTTCGTGCGCGTCTACGAGAATGGCAAGCCGTACCAGCCCGAGCACTTCTTTAGCTTCGCCAAAGACGGCGTCAAAGATGGCGAGCCGATCTTCGTCTTCGGCCACCCGGGCCGTACGCAGCGTCTGCTGACGGTCGAAGACCTTCGCGATGTGCGTGATCGCGAGCTGCCCGCTCGCCTCGCCACGATCTGGCGCATCGAGAGCAAGATCCGCGAGTTCATGGGTCACTCTCCGGAGAACGCGCGACTGGCGCGAGAGGACTTCTTCGGCTGGACCAACAGCCGCAAGGCCCTGACGGGAGAGCTGGCGGGGTTGCTTGATCCGGCCGTTTGGAAGACCAAGCTCGCCGAGAGCACCGCAATCTTTGGCACCGGCACGCCCAAGGCCGCGATCGCGATGAACGCTTCCGAGTCGCTCGACGCCGTGCGTGCCAGAGCCCGCGAGATCGCGCCGCGGATGAGTGTCTTCTCCCGAGGCCTGCCCGGCGAGATCGGCTCGCGCGCGATGCGCATCGCCATCCGCGAGCAACAGCTCGCCCTCCCGCCCGGCGATCGACTGCCCGACTATGCCCCCGCGGCCCTGGCGCAGACCGACTTTGCCATCACCGCCGACGTTCCGATCTACCCGCAGTACGAAGAAGCCCAGCTCGAGTGGTGGTTCTCGCTTCTCACCGAGCGTCTCGGCGGAGACGACCCTGTG
>JAIEQQ010000315.1 GCA_019747615.1 Phycisphaerales bacterium | reverse complement strand
GGTGGGCGCGGTCATGGGTGCCGGGGGGCGTGGGGCGGGGTGAGCGCGGGGAGCGGGGGCCGCGGGCGCTGTCGGGGGCGGGGTTGACGCGGCAGGGGCGGCGGGCGCCGGAGCTGTGGGTGCCGGGGTGGGTGTCGTTGAAGAGGGCGCCGGAGCTGGCGGCGTCGGAGTCGGCGCGGGTGGCTGCGTGCGGGCGAGCGCCAGCGGCGAGCCAGCCATGAGCAGCGACGCGATCGCGATCGCGGCTGCGGCGTGTGAGATTGACGGGGTGCGGTCGTTCATTGTCGTCATTGTCCTGTTGCCATCGATACGAGCACGATCAGTCCGACACCGAAGGCGAGGATACTGAGCAGTTGCCCAGTCCACGATACCCACGGGTTCGCACGCGGGAAGAGCCGATCGGCGACAAGTGCCGCGAACACGAACTGACCCAGTGCCACGGACGTGACCCCGCCGACCGTCCAGATCTTCGGATTACCGGGCATGCGCGACGGCCACTCCAGAGCGACCCAGACGCCTCCGATTCCCAGCAGCAGCGCCCAGCTCGTCGCCAGAACGATCCGCGTGATCAGATAATAGTTCGTCTTGCGTGGTCTGTGGGCCACAGAGCTCATGTGAGCAGTGTAACGAGCCAAGACCGCGGACGCGGCGCGAGTCCGGGTTGTGAGCGGTGCTCGCGCCCCCTGGGTGACCGGCTCGGCTGGAACGCCCCGTCGATCGCGAGGCGGTTTTGGCGAATCACCGGGCCCGGAACGGTCGATGAATAGGCTGGCGATTGTTGCGCACCTGGCGAGTGGCCCGGGCGTAGATCTGTTGGCATCGAGCCAGACGCGGGCGCGGATGAAACCGCGGGCCCGCGGGGCTCGAAGTGATTGGTGGAGCATCGAGGATTTGACGGCAGAGTGTTGACGCGCCCATCGCCACGTGCGACGGGGGAGGCCGCACGATGGTCAATCGAATCGAGCAGGATCAACGCAGATTCAAGCAGATCGTCCGCGGCAAGATCCGCAAGGACCTCCGTCGCTTCATCGCCCGGGGCGAGCTGATCGCCCGCGAGGGCAAGAACATCGTCTCGGTCCCCGTTCACGACATCGACCTGCCGACGTTCCGCTATGGCGACAACTCCGGCGGCGTCGGCATGGGGCCGGGCGAAGACGGCCAGCCCTCGGGCCAGGGCCAGGGCAACGGGCAGGGGGGCGAGCAGGCCGGGCGACACATCCTCGAGGTCAACGTCTCGCTGGAGGAGCTGGCGGACTTGCTGGGTGAGGAGCTGGCGCTCCCGCGAATCAAGCCGCGAGGGAACCACACGATCACTTCGAAGAAGGACAAGTACTCGGGCGTGCGGCCGGTCGGGCCCGCAGGCCTTCGGCATTTCAAGCGGACGTACAAGGAAGCGCTCAAGCGGCAGATCGGCCTGGGGATGTACGACCCGGAGAATCCGATCATCGTGCCGGTGAAGGACGACATGCGGTTCCGCTCGTGGGTGGAGGTGAAGAAGCCGCAGAGCAACGCCGCGATCATCTATATGATGGATGTGTCGGGCTCGATGGGTCAGGAGCAGAAAGAGCTTGTGCGGCTGCACGCGTTCTGGATCGATACGTGGCTGCGTCGAAACTACCAAGGCGTCGAGAGCCGTTACATCGTTCACGATGTCAGTGCGCAGGAGGTCGATCGCGCGACGTTCTTCTCGATGCGAGAAGACGGCGGCACGCGGATCAGCTCAGCGCTCACAGCGTGCCAGAAGCTGCTGGACGAGCACTACGACCCGTCGGACTGGAACACGTATGTCTTCCATTTTTCTGATGGCGACAACTCGTCGGACAGTGACAACCGGTTGTGCTGCGAGCTATTGACGCAGCGATTGCTGCCGCTCGTGAACCTCTTTGGCTACTGCCAGGTGAAGTCGGCGTACGGCTCGGGCCAGTTTCTGAACGTGCTGCGCGAGGCGTTTCCTGAAAAAACCGGGCCGACGAGCGATGACGATCTGGGCGCCCGCGTGATCGCAACGCGCGTGAACGAGCGCGAGGACATCCTCGAATCACTGCGGCACTTGTTCAAGGCCGGAAGGTGAAGCGCGAGTGAGTGGAAGTCGGCAATCGGCAGCCGGCAATCGGCAGCCGGCAATCGGCAATCGTGCCGACGATGCAGAAGCCAGTTCAGTTGCAACAGGACGCCTTTCCCGATTGCCGAATCCCGATTGCCGATTGCCGATCCCCCTCGCGACTTACACTTCCCCGGTGGTCCTGCTCCCGATCTACGCGCTGATTGTGTGGTTTTTCTGCCTTCGCTTCCGGCGAAGGTGGATCGGTTATGCGTGCGCTGTCGGCGGCGCGTTGTCGGTGTTGCTCGTCATTCCGCTGGTTGCGTGGGTCTTGGGCGTGATTGGCGTGAAGTCCGACCCTGGGATCTTCACGTTCCTGATCCTCGCCGAATCGACGATTGTGCTGCTGATCGGCGTGTTTGTGGCGTCGCTGCCGCGGCGTGATCGCGTCAATCGCTGCGACTACTGCGACTACGACCTCTCGGGCCACAGCGCCGAGCAACCGCCGGTCTGCCCCGAGTGCGGCGTGCCGTTTGACGGCTACGCCTCCAAGCGCAAGCGATACGTCAGCTCGACCGAAGTTCGCGAGGCCCTGGCGGCGCGTCAGGAAGCGCTCCGCTGCGAGTTCACCGATCCCGAGCGATCGGCCGAGATTACCCGCCGAATCTCCGCGCTCATCGACGCAAAGGCCACCGACCCCGACGCCCCGCCGCGATCGACGAAGCCCAATCCAACCGAGCCCGGGCCGGCCTGAGAGCGCCGCCGCCTCGCTTTCGCCCCCTCCCCCCGGTGGATTCACCGGATTCCCGCACCCCGGGCGAGGCCGACGCTGGGGGTGCCCTAGCAGCGTCAGCGGGCGTTTGCTACACTGAAACCACGGCATCCGGAAGCCCGTCGAAACGAGCTTCCGCACGCCGCGCACCCCAACGCGTCCGCGAAATCAGATCGGCGGCGTCACTCAAAGGAGCTTCTCATGGCCGGCAACTTCAACAAAGTCATTCTCATGGGCCGCCTCACGCGCGATCCGGAGGTCCGCTTCACCGGCAACAACATGGCCATCGCCAAAATCGGCCTTGCCATGACCCGCCGCTGGAAGGGTGCCGACGGGCAGATCAAGGAAGAGCCGATCTTCGTCGATTGCGACGCCTTCGGCAAGACCGCCGAGGCCATGGGCAAGTACCTCTCCAAGGGCCGCCCGGTGTTCATCGAGGGCCACCTGCGTCTCGATCAGTGGCAGGACAAGACCAGCGGCGAGAACCGCTCCAAACTCAAGGTCGTCATCGACACCTTCCAGTTCGTCGACTCCAAGCAGGGCGCCGGCGCTGGCGGCGGCGCATCGGGTGGCGGCGACGACATGGGCGGCGGCGGTGGGGGCGGTAGCGGTGGGTACGACGAAGGCGATCAGTCGCCGCCTCCGCCTCAGCAGCGGCCCGCTGGGGGCGCTCGCGTCGTGACGCGCAACCCGACGCCCCAGCCACAGGAAGTGAACGAGGACGACATCCCGTTCTGATTCCCCGCCGGGTGCCCCGTTCGAAGCACTACCATCGGGCGTGACATTTCTCCTTGAGATCGTCAGGCTTGGCCTGTCCAACATCCGGCGTCATGCCCTGCGCTCGCTCTTGACGGCGCTGGGCATCATTTTCGGCGTCGCGGCGGTCATTACCAACGCCGCGATCGGCGAGGGGTCTAAGCGCGAGGCGTTGGCGCAGATCGAGGCGCTGGGCGCGAAGAACATCATCGTCCGCTCGACCAAGCCGCCCGAGACGGCCCAGGGCTCGGGCCAGCGCCGCTCGTGGACCACGCGCTACGGGCTGCTTCGCGCGGATCTGGACATCCTCCAACTCGAGTTCCCTCAGGCCGACGCCATCGTTCCGCTCAAGGCCGTCGGCGGCCAGATCTTGAAGGACAATCTCCGCCAGACCAGCCAGGCCTTCGGCACCACGCCCGACCTGCTGCGCGCCGCCAACCTGCGTGTGGCGCGCGGGCGGTACCTCTCGCAGGAGGATCTCGATGAGCGGGCGCTGGTCTGCGTCATCGGTGCCGATGTTGCCAAGGCGATGTTCCCCTTCAGCGATCCGCTGGGCGACACCGTCGGCGTGGACTCCAAACGACTGAAGGTCATCGGCGTGCTTGCGCCCGTCGGGCTCTCCGGCGGCGCGGGCGCCGTGCTCGTTGGGCGTGATCTGAACGACGATGTTCACCTGCCGCTGACCACCGCCAATGAGGTCTTCGGCGACACCGTCTTCCGCGCCACCTCGGGCAGCATGAGTAGCGAGAACGTGCAGATCTCCGAGGTCTATATCGTCGCGCCCGATCGCGACAGCGTCATGTCGTTCGCAAACCTCGTCACCCGCGTGATCGAGGCACGCCGGCCGAACATGAGCGATCTGAAAATCATCGTGCCGTACGAGCTGCTCGAGAACGCACGCAAGACCGCGCTGACGTGGAACCTCGTGCTCACGTTCATCGCGGGGATCTCGCTGCTGGTCGGCGGCATCGGCATCATGAACATCATGCTGGCCAGCGTCACCGAGCGCACGCGTGAGATCGGCATCCGGCGGGCGCTGGGTGCGACGCGACGACACATCGTCTGGCAGTTCCTGGTCGAAACGGGCGTGCTCTCAGCGGTTGGCGGCATCGCGGGCGTGGCGTCCGGCGTGCTGCTGTCGCTGACGCTGGGGTACATCGTGCCGCGGCTGCATGACCTGCCTTGGATCGGGTCGTCGTTCAATCCTGACACCCGCTTGCCCACGTCGCTGACGGTGGGCTCGATCGTCGTCGCGTTCATCGTCGCAACGCTCACGGGCTTGCTCTTCGGGCTCTACCCCGCTGTACGCGCGTCACGCCAAGACCCGATCGTTGCTCTCCGCCACGATTGAGCTCTGGCTTCACCTGGCCCAGCGCCGGGGGCGGCGCCGCGAAGGTCTCGCGACGCCAGCCCCGATTGACACTTGTCGTGATCCGAGCACTACCTTCGAGCGCCGCCGGGCCGGGAGTTGGTCGGCATCGTGATCTCCGCACGCGTCGGCCGATTCGCGAATCGCGCCGCCGCCTCGGGGCTCATCACCACCTGCGGCGGTCGATCTCGTCCTGAGGCCTGACCCGCCGGGGGGCCTTCACCACCGGCCGGACCGCCCACACTGGCAACTCCGCCTCCACCACCACCGCCGCCGCCACCACCACCTCCGCTGAGGCCGGCACCTCCGCCACCACCTCCGCCGCCACCGCCTCCACCGCCTCCGCCACCTCCGCCGCCACCGCCGCCACCGCCGCCGATCGCGGCTGAATCCGCGCCCTCCACGGCGCTCGACGGCGCCGGCGCGGTGGCACGCGCGACAACGATCGGCTCATCAGAGATCGTCGGCAGGTTCACGATGGTCGGCGGGACCGCCGGGGGCGGCGGCAGCGGCGGCGGCACGGTGTGTGGCGGCTCATCCGGGGCAGGCGGCAGCGGCGGCACGATCGCGTCGCTGGTGTTCACGCTCGGAAGCGTGAAGCCGACGTTGAAGTCGTTGCGAGCCGGTGCCGGTGCCAAGTACAGATCCGCGGGGATCACCGTCGGGCCGACGTCGATCGCGGTGTAGCTCGGTCGATTCGGGATGCCGAGCCCATCAACGAACGTGTATCCGTTGGCCGCGGTTTGCTCGACCATCCGCACCATGTCGGCCTCGTTCGAGCCGGGAAAGTGCTGGATGATGGGGCAGGCCCAGGACTCGTGCCCGGGCAGGATGAAGTGCGCCAGATAGTCCGGGTTCTTCACGTCCTTGGCCCAGTACCACGATCGCGCCAGGGTGTGGATGAAGTCCGCTCCGGAGAGCTCGGTGATGAACTTGACGTTCGGGTGCCGCCGGTGCATCGCGTAGAGCATGCGATACTGCATCGCCGGAGAGCCGACGGTGTACGCGTCGAGCCCGATGCTGCTTGCGCCCATGGCCACGGCGCGGTCCAGCTCGCGCATCATGAAGTTGCGGTGGACAGGGTTGTCCGGGTCGATGATCGCGGACTCTTCCCACGAGCAGTTCCAATACGGCATGTAGCGAGCCGAGTTGCCCCACCACAAGCCGAAGGTGCGACCGTTCTCACCGAGGCGCCGCAGCTCCGGGAGCGTCGCCGCCAACGCGGGCACGTCGTCGATGCCGGTGGCGAAGATCGACGGGTAGTTCAGCAGGTCGGTCGTCGAGAACAGGCCGGTGATGGCCCAGCACATCGACTCGTCGTAGTTGAACTGGTCCATCCACTGGAGCGTCTGATCGACGTAGCGACCGAAGCCCTGCGGGTGATCCCAGTTGGCCATGCCGCGCGGGTTGGCGGAGTTGATCCACGCGCTGTTGGACCAGGCGCTGCCGCGGACGGGGTGTCGCCGGGCCACGTACTGCACGCCGCCGTACGTCTGGCGGAAGAAATCGCGATAGGGCACGAGCGTGCGGAGCCAGTGCTGATTCTGGCGAGCGACGCGGACGCTCATGCGGTACGTGCGCGTCGTGTTCGCGGGCACCATCTCGCGAAGGTTCACACGCACGAAGTAGCCGCCCTGCGGTGTCGTGTCGGTGGGCTTGGTCGCCACCAGGTCCATCGTGACCGGGTGGTTGTAGCCGACCAAGTCGTACATCACCGAGATGCCCACGGTGTGCGTCGCGTCGCTGATGACCATCACCGGGCTGTACGCGTCCGCCGGGTAGTCGATCTGGCCGACGCCCAGGACCGTAGCGCCGTTCCACTGCGTCGGGTACGTCACGCTGTACTTCTCAGACCCGTTGCGGAAGTCCCAGGTCTCGATATCACGGAACGGCAATCGCGTGACCTGGAGCTGCGGCGGCGTCTTTGGCGAATCCGTCGTGTTCCGCACAGTCAGAATCACGTCCGCACCGTCGGGCTTGGGCTCGACACGCACCTCGCCGGTGCACTCCCCGCCGCGAGTCACCGTCATCGAATCATCGGTGACGATCTCGCGTCCGGTCACCGCGTCGCGGATCGACAGACGGTTGTTGTCGAACTTGACGCGATAGCTCTCGGCCGTCATCGTCGTGGCCAGGGCTGTGGGCGTGATGGTCTGGGCGCTGGCGACCCCGCCGGCGACACCGACCAGGAGCGCGGCCCACGCGAGCGTGCACGCCGCGAAGCGATGCCGAGATCCGTTGCGAATCGCGATGGTGGAGTTCGAGTTCATACCTCCAATGTCGGATTGCGAGCCGTCGCTGGCGACCTGATTACGGGGTGGCCGGCGCGGAGTTGCGCGGGCGTGTCGGCTGCGTAAGCCGTCCGGAGTGGGGGGCTCAGGGTGCGCGGGAAAACGCCGGCAATCTGCGCGGGCCGTGCGGGCGGAGCGTCCGCAACTCGGGCCAGCGAACACCGGACGGTCTCACGCGAGCCTCCGCAACGCTCTGCAGCTCGCGAGTCCATCTCGCCGCCCGAGAACAAAGTCGTGGGAGCGGGGCGCCGCGAAGCCCACGTTGGCCCTATGGAGCAAACATCCTCGATCGTCCGAGAATCGCAGGAGACGTTTGGATTACATACCCTACAGGGGTATAGTGTAATACCAGTGGGGGGTATCAGCCCCTCCGGAAGCACACGCCGTTCCTTGGAAAGGAACACCATGAAAGACTCTGCCAACACGTCCGCCACGCTCTCCACTTCCACCTCAAACGCCGCCGCCACCGATCGCTCTCTGACCATCGACGGCATGACCGGTGACGCCTGCGTCGCCAAGGTCAAGTCGGCGCTCAACACCGTTGACGGCGTTGTCACCAAAGCCGTCAAGGTCGGCACGGCCGATATTGTCGCCGACAAGACCGGCTGCGATGCCGCCTGCGACTGCGTCACTCGTGCCGGCTTCAAGACCCGGGAGAACACCCATGCCTCCGGCTCAAGCGCCGCCGCCAAGCCCCCGCACATGAACTCGGGCCATGAAGCCAAGCCCGCCGTGCGCACCCCCGACGCGCAGTCAACGCCGCACGTCTCCGTGCCCGCCAGCGACGGCGCGACCAAGGCCACGACCGCCGCTTCCGCCAAGTTCTGAGTCGCTTCGCACGTCCGAGGAGTATCGAGTCATGGCCAAGAGCATTCGGAAACGCCCGCCCGCAAACGCCGCGAAGCCCACACCGGCCCGAGCCGGCGCTCCCCTTGATCGTCTCGCCGCCGGGATCGACCCGGCGGCGAGAAAGGCCAACATCCTCCAGATCAAACGCGCCCGAGGCCAGGTGGACGGCATCGAGCGCATGATCGATGAAGACCGCTACTGCGCCGACATCATCATCCAGATCACCGCGGCACGCGCGTCGCTCCAGGTCGTCGCCAAGTCGCTTCTGGCCGCACATCTCAAGGCTTGCCACGCCGCGGCGATCGGCAACGGCGGCGCCGTCGCAGACCAGATGTACCAGGAGCTTGTTGACCTCGTCTCCAAAATGGCCCGGTAGACGTCCGCACGCTTTCAAACCAGCTCGCACCCCGAACTGAATCGAGACCCCATGGGACTTCTCTTACTCATCGTCCTCGTCCTTCTCGTCGTCGGCGGCCTGCCCTCGTGGCGCTACAGCAAAGACTGGGGCTACGGACCCAGCGGTGGCCTCGGGCTCATCCTCGTGATCATCCTGGTCTTGGTGCTCATGGGCACGATCCCGCGCGGTTTCTAACTCGTCCGCATTGTGGCGGCTCTGGCCGTCAGCGTGCTTCGATCGTTGATCGCGAACGCTCGCAATGAACATCGCTCTCTCGTTGAGCTCACGCCCTCACCGAGCGCATCACCCTCGGCGTGCCAAGGAGATCCGTAAATGATCCGCTGGGCACTCGTTTTTCTCGTCTTCGCACTCATCGCGGCCATTTTCGGCTTCACCGGCATCGCTGGTCAGGCGATGGGCATCGCCCGCATCCTCTTCTACATCTTCCTCGTCGTCTTTCTGGTGAGCCTCGTCATCAGCCTCGCGACAGGCAGGCGTCCTGTCTCGCTGTGACCGAACATCGCAATATGAAAGAAGTCCCCATGAAACTCGCGAAGAAACTCGCTCTCACACTCGCTCTCACACTCGCGCTCGCGGCGCTCGCCGCCAGCCTCGCGGCGTGCAACACCACCAGAGGTTTCGGCGAAGACATCGAGAAGGCCGGAGAGGGACTGAAGGGTTCCGCCGAGCGCAACGGCGCGGATTGACCTCTGCACACGGGATCTCGGCGGACGGGCCATCTCTCGCTCGGCAGTTTCAGACCCGAGATCGTCAGCCAGGGTGAGCGATCGCATGAAGCCGCGGCGCGCCGCAGACGCGCCGCGAGAACCACATCGATGCCCTGATTGAGCCGCAAACCACAGGTTGATCGCAACACAAGCGGGCCACTCTTCGAGTGGCCCGCTTGTTCTTCATTCTGAATGTGCCTCGGTGTGCTCGACGGCCAAGCGTGCTCGGCGGCGATCCGCCGAACTCCCGTCCGCCGTGAGCCCGCGCCCGCTGCCGACCCCGTGGCTCACTCGGCGTGCTGCGGTGAAGGCGCCGCCTCGGTCGCCGGCGCTGCCGCGACGCTCTGGCTCGCCACCTCTGAGATCGGCTCTGCGCCCTTCTCGCCGGCCATCTTCTCGGCACGCTCGGCCTTCTCGGCCTTTTCCGCGCGCTCGTTCTTGCGGTTCTCGGCGTTCTTGGCCTTGAGCTCCTGGCGCTTGATCGCCTCAACTTTCACCTTGTCCGGCGCGATGATGATGCTCGCCTGCGGGCCCATCCAGCGCGGCAGCGGCGTCTCGGGCTTGCCGACCTCTGACAGTTGCTCCATGATCTTCTTCAGCCGATCGATACCGATCTCGCGATGAGCCATCTCGCGGCCCTTGAACCGCTGCGTGATCAGCACCTTGTGCCCGTCGATCAGGAACCTGCGCGCCTGGTTGACGCGGATCTGCACGTCGTGGTCGTCGATCTTCACCGAGCGTCCGAGCCGGACTTCCTTCAACTCGCTGGCCTTGCTGGCCGAGCGGTTCTTCTGCTCTTTCTTGGACTGCTCGTACTTGAACTTCCCGTGGTCCATGATCTTGCAGACCGGCGGGCGCGCATCGGGCGAGATCTCGACCAGGTCAAGGCCGAGGTCCAAAGCCATCTTGATCGCGTCGGCGGTTTCGACGACGCCGACCTGCTCGCCATCGGCACCGATGACGCGCACGGGCGTCATCCGGATCATGTGATTGATGCGAGTGCGCTGGGGGGGACCGCCTGGACCGAATCGGGGTGCTCGAGTGATACTCAGACTCCTTGTGGCGCGCACACCTGCGCGCGGTGATCAAACAGACGCGAGCCGGGCGTACACAGCCCGTGCGTCGAAACCTGCGTGCGATCGTTCACGATGGACAGTGTCGCGGTCATTGGGTTGACCACGCGACGAGCCGAGCGCTGAAATGGATCGGCAATGATCGAACCAGACGAAACCTCCACCGCGAAACCACCCCATCCCCGACCCCGCCCACAATCCTAGCAGAGTCTAAACGACAACGGTGCACCCGGCAAGCAGAATTTCGGCAGCTTCCACCTCTCGCCAAACCCGCCCTCCGCCCAGGGGCCTTCCGCTCGCCTGCCCAGGCACTCCCCGGCCCCTTTTGCTCGGTTCGCGATCTGCGATCGGCAGGCGGTCCGCCGTCGGCCAGCACCCCCGCCCGCAACTCCCGCCCACCAAAGCTCCGCTCACCCTCTGGAGACCAGCACGATGTTCACGACGACCGACAGCACCAGCAGGGCGCACATCGTGATGAAGAGCCAGGTCGCCACGCCGCGTTGCGCCAGGGTTGCGCTGTGGTCTTCTGAAAGCACCCCTTGCGCTTGCCGCTCGGCCTGTGCGATCGACGCCAAGTCGAGCCCGCCCAGGTCCTTGTGAGCGATGGGGGGGTCTTTCTTCTGGCGCACCGCCCGCAGATCCGTCAGAAGGTCCTTGCAGGTCGAG
Organism: Phycisphaerales bacterium; assembly: GCA_019747615.1. The sequence goes on along the minus strand of JAIEQQ010000315.1, from coordinate 494 downwards.
TATCGTTTGCGCGGATCCTTGGCCATCATCATTTCGATGACCTCGGAGATCCCCGCCGACAGCCGCGGGTTCACATGATCCGGCGGCACCAGCTCCGCCTTCAGGTGCTTGTGCATCACGTCGCTCGGGTTCTTGCCATCAAAGGGCACCGAACCGACGACCATGTGATACAGCGTCGCGCCCAGCGAGTAGATGTCCGCCGCGGGGGTGATGTTCACCTCGCCACGCACCTGCTCCGGGGAGATGTAGTAGGGCGTGCCGAACGCTTTGCCCTTCTCCTCCTCCGCCGCTTCCTTATCCGCAACCGCACGCGCCAGCCCCATATCGGCGAGCTTGGCCACGCCCTGGTTCGTGATCATGATGTTCTTGGGCTTCACATCGCGGTGGATCAGACCGCGATCGTGCGCGTGCTGCAGCGCCTCGGCCATCTGGATCACGATCTCCAGCGCGTCGATCTCGCTGTACCGTTTGTTCTTGACGATGTCGTCGTACAC
>JAIEQQ010000340.1 GCA_019747615.1 Phycisphaerales bacterium | reverse complement strand
AACTGCTCCGCAGTGGTGATCACCACCGTGCGCCCCGGCTCGCGCAGGGCCGCCTCGCTGGCCAGGGCGTGTAGCAAGTGCGTCTTGCCCATGCCCACGCCGGCGTGAACGACCAGCATCCCGCAGCCGGACTCGCCGGCGCTGTGCCGGCGCGCCGACTCGGCCGCGAGCCGGTTGAACGCGCCCTGCACCACGTCGCACATGCGATACCGCAGCGCCTGGCCCAGCGGCGCCGCACGGAGCGGCGAGACACGCTGAGAACCGGTAGCGCCGCCAGTACGCGCCGCGCCGGGCTGCACGCGCGAGAGCACGCCATCGCTCAGGCCCGTGGGCAGCACGTTGGGCACGAGCTTGATCCGAAGAGCGACCACCGCGCGACCGAGCACCTCCGCCGCCGCGGCTCGGATGATCGTCGCAAAGTCCTTCTCAACGATTGCCGCCACCAGCGGGCTGCACACGCTGACGAGCACCTCAGCATCGCCAGTGATTTCCACGGCGCGCCCGCCGCGCAGGTAGCGCCCGAGTTTTTCCGGGCCCAGGCGCTCACGCAGGAGCATCTCAAGGCGCGGGCCCGTCGCGGGATCAACGCCGGTCGCGGTCGTGGGGGTGGGGGTCAGCGTGTCGGTGAGGATCGCCGTTGGCGCAAGCGTCGTCGCGTCGCTATCGAGCGATTCAACCGGCGTGGCGGACGGCTGCGTGAGGCGGAGCGTTCGATCGGCGATGCGCTGGGCGCGGACGCCGTGGAGGTCGAGTCCTGCGGGGGCGGGAGAGGAGGATCGTGGGAGGATGGAGATCGCCGCGTCACGTGCCTGCACGTGAAGCTCCTGTTTGGTTGGCGTCAAGACGTACCGCCTCACGCTGGACCGATGGCCCGGCGTGAACGCCAAGACGAAGCGCTGATTGGAGAGTCGAATCCGTTCACACCGATTCGCCAACCGGGGAGAGCCGCACGAGTGGGATCATCCGGGGGGCGAGGTCGTCGGCCGAATCCGTGGCCGGTCGGAGAAGATAACACGACCTTCACACGGCTCAAGCCCGGTGGAACCAAAAAACGAATCCACAATGCGATCGGCATCGCAAAACACGCTGCGAACCACGCGCAAAAAAAGTTCTCAACGGTTTCGATCTGAACCGGACACGCTCGGGGTGGACAACCTCTGGAAATCGCGCAAGTGCCTTGACAGCAACGACTTCCGTTCATGCCTCGTGGCAATCGGGGGTCGCTGCGCGCACGCTCGGTCGGGCCTTGAATGGGTCTCAAGGCCGCAGCGCGCACACAACCGCGATCCGACGCGTGAACGTCTTCATTCGCAGCGATTCGTACAGACGACAGGCCGGCAGATTGGCCTCGTCAACCGCGCACGCCAGCCACTTTCCCGGACCGCCAGCCAGCCGGTTCAGCCCCAGGCGCAGCATCGCGCTGGCCAGCCCGCGCCCACGCGCGTTCGGCGCCAGGCCCATGTAGACCAGCTCGATCATCTGCTGGGCCGGGCAACGGCTCAGCAGCATGCACCCGGCGGGCGCGCCGTTGACCATGAGCACATGCCACAGCGCCGCGTCATACTCGCCCACTGAGCGGTGCGAGTCGATCACGTCGTCGGTCGTCCGCAGGCTGCACAGCGCCGGGCAGTCCTGCGTATCGACGTAGCTGAGCTCCAGCGCCGTCACGAGGGCGTCCTCGGCTTCGGCCTCGCTGAGCGACGCCAGCGAGACAAACTCGACCCCCGCCGGCAGCTTGGGCTCATCGAACATCGCGCGCCGGGGAATTTCCCGACGCATATACGCCAGCGACGCCAGCCGCGAAAATCCTCCCGCCAGCAGCGACTCGATCAGCTCCGTTTGCGAGGTCTCCAGCAGCGCCTGCGCCATCGCATATCGAGGCAGCGTGAGCTCCCCCGTCAGCGTCTGCTCGCGAATCGCACCCCGGAGCACGCCCACCGCGTGCGCGACCAGCATGCCACGCTCCGCGATCGCCAGCTCACCGGCCATCCGCCGCAGCTCGCCCGATTCGTGCTGCGCCAGCGGGTCATCCGGGCTCAGGAAGAACATCGCCGTGCGTCCGGGGCTGGCCATCGCCAGCAGCGCGTGCATCGGCCGCCCGGCGCTGGAGAGCGTGCACCAGAACTGTCGAAGGTCGTCCCCCTCGCGTGCAGAGGACTCAATAAACGCCCGCACGTTCGAGTCCCCCGCCCGAACACCCAGCAATCGCGCCACCGCCAGCGGCCGCAGCGCATCATCCACCCGGACAACCCGCGGCCCGGTCGGGCTTGGTGAGGGGCCAGGATGGGTGGAGGCGATCGTCATTCGGGCAGGGATTGAAGGCCGCGCAGGGCGGCCGGGCAGGGAATTTGGGAAAACAGCAAAGCAGCAAAACAGCAAAGCAGCAAAACAGCAAAGCAGCAAATCGATCCCGGCTTCTAGACCCTTGTGCGCACACGCACCGCCGGCCTGGTTCGATTTGAGCTTTGCTGTTTTGCTGCTTTGCTGCTCTGTCCCGAGGCAGGCGAGACGCCCGCCCCACCGGACCCCCGCCCACCTCCCGCCCCCGTCCCACACTGTGTACACTCCCCGCTCTGGCCTCTTCGAAAGGGATCGCGATGGCATTGTTTCGCTCCGGCGCATTGGTGATGGGTTTGGTCGTGTGTGCGGGTCTGGCGTGCTCGCCTTGCGTGGGCATTCGCGCCGCGCTGGCAGCCCCGGAGCCCGAGGTCATCCCGATTCGCTGGGAAGTCCGCGCCACCTTCAGCCCCATCCGCGTCGTGACCGTCGAGACCCCTGCCGGGCCTGCGGCGTATTACTACATGACCTTCACCGCCCAGAACAATTCCGGCCAGGACGTGCTCTTCGCCCCGACGTTTGACATGGTCACCGAGAGTGGCCAGGTCGTCCGCTCCGGCAAGGGCATCAACGCCGAGACGACCAAGGCCGTCATCGCAGCCGCGAACAACGCCGAGCTCGAAGACCAGATCGCCATCGTGGGCCCGCTGCTGCAGGGCGAAGAGAACGCCAAGTCGGGCATCGCGATCTGGACCGCCGAGGACCTCCGCCCCGGCGAGTTCACGGTCTACGCCGCGGGATTCAGCGGCGAGAGCGTCACCGTCAAGCCGCCGGCACCAAAGGACGCCGAGGGCGTGGTGCTGCGCAAGACGCGCTCGCTGACCTACAAGGCCATCGGCGACGCATCCAAGCTCCGCGGCGAGCCCATCGCCATCACCGAAGACCGCTGGGTCATGCGGTAAACACAAGCCCGGTTCTACGGTGGGTTGGTCCTCACCCTCCCCCGGTCCTACCGGGGGAGGTGGCGAGTCTTCGAGCCGGAGGGGGTTCTGGCTTCCGGCGATAGTTGTGACAACGAACGAATCGAAGTCCCGCCCCCTCCGCCGCGAAGCGCGGCACCTCCCCCGTTAGGAAACGGGGGAGGGTGGTGCGGTACACTCGTGCGATGGCGAGCCCTGAGCCCACGCGACCGCGCGAGCAACGCCGCGCTTCGCCCCGCGCGGCGAAGAACGCGATCGGCCTGCGCAAAGCCATGTCCAAGCCCGAACGCGTGCTCTGGAACATCCTCAAACGCCAGCGCGAAGGCGACCTGACCTTCCGGCGCCAGCACCCAATCGGCCCGTATGTTCTGGACTTTTACTGCCACGCCGCGGAGCTCGTGATTGAGATCGATAGCGCCACGTTTCATCGGGGCTCGCAGGTCCAACGAGACAAAATCCGCGACGCGTGGATGGCCGAGCGCGGCTTGGTCGTGCTGCGTATCGGCGCGTGGCGATTGCCTCGGCAACGCTACGAGATTGCCGAGTACATCTGCGGATTGGCGCGTGAGATGATCGAGGCGAAGAAGAAAGCAAAGTGAACGCCGCGGCAAGCGACCGCCCGTACCCTCCCCCGGTCCCCGCTCCACCCTCCCCCGGTCCTACCGGGGGAGGTGGCGAGTCTTCGAGCCGGAGGGGGTTCTGGCTTCCGGCGATCTCTGTGACAACGAACCAATCGAAGTCCCGCCCCCTCCGCCGCGAAGCGCGGCACCTCCCCCGGTAGGGACCGGGGGAGGGTGGAGTGCGCGAGGCCGTCGCCGCGGGCCTTGTCGTCCCGTAACTCGTTTGGCACACCCGATCCGCGCCGCCGCGTGTTTCCTGCGCCGGATAAACGGCAGCGGGGGGTGAGCGTCGCGCTCTGGTGCTGAAGCTGCGCTGATCTTCCGTCGATCCTCAACTCTCAGACTGTCGCGCGTGTTGCGCGACGGCGAGTTTTGGCGATCCGCCCACCATGGGCCGCTGTGGCGGCGGCTCTGGATCGCGGCGACGGTTTTAAGGAGTAGTCAGCATGATCAAGCGTTCAGTCAAGAAGGCCTTCACCCTCATCGAAATCCTCATCGTGGTCGTGATCCTCGGCATCCTCGCCGCGATCGTGATCCCCCAGTTCACCAAGGCCAGCGAGGAGGCCCAGGTCGGCAACACCGTGACCCAGTTGCAGACGATCAAGAGCCAGATCGAGCTCTACCGCGTCCGCAACAACGGCGCGTTCCCCGCTCTCGCAGGCGTTGGTGCCGCTGCGTTCACCGATCTCGTGAACGTCGCTGGCACGAACCTCGCACCGGACGGCAACACCTACATGAAAGCTCCGCCCGTGAACCCCCGCACCGGCACGACCGATGTGATCGCTGGCATCGCAATGCCTACGGCTTTCGTTGCCAAGGGCGACGCGGGCTGGGTCTACGACATTGCGACCGGCAACTTCTGGGCCAACGGCTTCGACGAGACCACCGGCAAGTGGGTCCCCGCTCCCTGAGCGTGATTCGGTGTTGATCTGATTCCTATGCACAATCCGGCCGAGTCCTGAGAGGGGCTCGGCCGATTTCGAAACGACGCCGCGCGATTGCTGTGGATCGCCGGAGGCTGACGGAGACTTCCGATGTCGATCACTCTTCTGACGCTTCGAACCCGGCGCGGCTTCACCCTCATCGAGATCCTGATCGTCGTGGTGATTCTCGGAATCCTCGCCGCGATCTCGATCCCGCAGTTCGCGCGAGCCGCGGAGGACAGCAAGCTCACCGCGACGCTGGTGGACCTTGGCAAGATCCGTCGCGCGGTGCAGGTATATCAGACGCGCCACGATGCGTTCCTCCCCCCGATCGTCGATGGCGCGCTGGACTGGGGCCCGCTCACGGGCAACGGCTCAGAGTACATGTCCTCACCGCCCACGAACCAGGTCATCGGCGGCGACAACAGCCGCAGAGTCCTCGTCCGCAACACGCCCGACTCCGCGTTCCATCGCGACTACGGCTGGGTCTTTGACCCCGTCAGCGGCGAGGTCTGGGCGGCGGGCTTTGATGCGGAGGACCGGTTGCTAACGCCGTGACGGCGAGGCACTGGGCATCGGGCACTGGGCATTGGGGTCGGCAATCGGGAATCGGCAACCGTGAAGGCACGCTCCATCGCGCGGCCCACGCACACCCAACCACCCGAGCGACGGCTCGAATTTGGCCATTTGGAAATTTGACCATTTGCCAATTTGAAAAGGCCCCTTCGCGGGGCCCTCAATGCGGCTGAGAGGAGTTGAACCTCCACGGTGTTGCCACCACAAGAACCTGAATCTTGCGCGTCTGCCAATTCCGCCACAACCGCGTGACTGGCCCAAGCATAGAGGCGCGACACGCGCGAGGCAACCCGACAACGTCCGCCGCGCCCCGACGCCGGCGGTTCCCCACCCTCCCCCGGTTCCCACCGGGGGAGGTGCCGCGCCTCGCGGCGGAGGGGGCGGGACTTTGAGATACTCGTTGTCACAACAATCGCCGTGGGTCTTCGGGCCCCCTCCGGCTCGCGGACTCGCCACCTCCCCCGGTAGGACCGGGGGAGGGTGAGGACCGGGGGAGGGTGAGGACCGGGGGAGGGTGCGGACCGCGGGTGCTCGTTCCCCGGTACCCTTAACAATGCCCCTGAACCTCCGCGATCCCGACTCCGTGATTGACGCTCTGCGGGCCGGCGCGCGGGCGAATCTCGGGTCGTCGATCCGGCAAGGGTCGATCGAGGTGGTGCCGGCGGAGCACGCGTGCCGGCGGTTGATCGCGACCGGTGACCTGCACGACAACCCGATCTCGTTCGCACGACTGATGGAGCTCGCCGGCCTGAGCGAGGACAACGCGATGGACGACGCAAACGGTGCGCACCTGACGCTCCACGAGCTCATCCACCCCGACCAGCTCTTCAACGAGATGGACCTGTCCTATCGCGTGCTGGCGCGCTGCGCCGAGATCAAGGCCAGGTTCCCCGAGCGCGTCCACGTTTTGCTAGCCAATCACGAGCTGGCCCAGATCGTCGGCGCCGGCATCGTCAAAGATGGCGTCAACGTCGTCAAGGCCTTCAACCGCGGCGTCGAGCACGTCTTCCCCGATGACGCAACGCGTGTCCAAGACGCCATCGGCGAGTTCATCCGCTCGCTGCCGCTGGCGGTGCGATTTGTCGGCGCCGGCGATGCAGAGGGCAAGGGGGGGCAGGGCGGGCCGACGGACCTGCTCTGCGCACACTCGCTGCCCGGGCCCGACCTTTGGGATCGCTTCGATCCCTCCGTGCTCGAACGCGAGCTGACAGACGATGATCTCACGCCCCGGCGCGGCTCAGCACACATCATGGTCTGGGGCCGCGGGCAGACCTCCGAGCTCATCGACTCGCTGGCGACTCGCTGGAACGTCGGCACCTTCATCCTCGGACACGAGAAAGCGCCCGACGGTCAGCTCCTCGTCGGCCAACGCGCGATCGTGCTCAACAGCGACCACGAGCGCGCGGCTTACGCGCCTCTGGATCTCCGCACGCAGTGGTCCGCGACCGCCGTCGCCGGCGTGTGTCGCCCGCTGCACGAGCAAGGCTGATCTCAATCATGCGGTCGACCGTCGTCGTTGCCGGTGCCCGCGCGCCGATCGGAGAGCGCACTTGCCGCGCCCAGGTTCGGCGTCAAGATGTTTGCTTTGCGCCGCGTTCGGGTTTGCGGCAAACTTCTATAACAAGCTTCTGCTGAGAACTCGCCGGAGCAAGCAACACTTTCATAGGTGTTATATTTTCCTAGACAGGCGGGTAAGCGCCCCGCTCGACACTCCGGATGCCAACCGGCATGACCGATGGCGCACGGCGAACGCGCTCCTCGTGCATCATCCAGCGCCTCATGTCGACCAGACTCCACCTCCTCGCATCACAGCTTCGCGTCAGGATGGCCCCGCGGCATTCTTCGCCGGTGGCTTGATCCGCTTCACCACACGCTCCACGATCCCCACCATCGAGGCGCTTCGGCCATCATCGATCAGACGCTGCCGTAGCGATTGCAATCGTGCAATCAATGGCTTCGTGGACGGGAGTCGCAGGGCGTCGAGTTCGATCTCGGCACATTGCCGCAGCGTGGCCACGCCCAGGACAACAACATCCTCCGGGTCGAGCGTGGGCACCCAGTGCGCTTCCATCCATTGGACTTGCTCAAGGGCGTCGGATCCGCGACCGGCATCGACGAGGTAGCCGGTGAGTGCGAATCTTGCCATGAGCATGTCGGTGTGCATGGCCGTGCCACGAGTATCGGCGTCCTGCACGATCTGCTCGAGTCCCTCGATTCGTTGGGGGGGCAACTCGACGTCGCCCTTGGCATTGGCCACGATCTGGCCACGCAAGAACTCCATCCAGAAGAGGGAGGGGAGGACGCGCTCGACACTCCCACGCCCGCCACTGCCAACGGCCGCGGACACGGTGCGCATCACGAACTTCAGCTTTGCACGAACCGCGTCTAACTCCTTCTGAGTATTGGCGTTCATCTTCGCCTGTGTGGCGAGCTCCCGCTGTTTGGCTCCGATTGTCTTGTCATATGTGATGTATGCCCCGGCACCGCTCGCGAACAGCGCCGCGAGCACCAGTGCGGTTCGCAACGAGTTGCGGCGGACTAGGAGCCAACTTCGCTTCCAACGGCTCGGCCGTGTCCATTCGATGGGGCGTCCGGCAATCCAATTCTCAAGATCCGCCGCGAGGCCTAGGGCCGAGAGGTACCGGTTAGAGCGCTGGCGTTCCATCGCCTTACCACAGATCATGGCAAGGTCCGCGTCGATCGCGGGGAGCGCTACGCGCTGCTGGGTGCGGTGAAAGGCCACGATCTGGTCTGCCGTGGTCCCGTGGGGGAACTCGCCCGTGAGGAGCCAGAAGAGGATCCCACCCAGACCATAGACATCAGCCGCCGGGGTCAGGCTGTTTTCGTCCTGATTGAACTGCTCGGGGGACATGAAGGCGAGGTTGCCACGATGCGTTTCATCGCGGTTGACCGGAGAGAAGGACAGGTCAAAGTCGGCGAGCTTGGGTTCTCCCTGTTTAGTGAGCAGGATATTGGCAGGCTTGAGATCGCAGTGGACAACGCCGGCCATGTGGGCGGCCTGCACGGCGTGGGCGAGGATGGCCACGAGTGCAGCGGCATCCTTTGGAGCCCACGGCGCAGAGCGGTCGGCGAGCGTCCCTCCATCCACGAACTCGGCGACCAGATACTTAGCGCCCGTCGCGTCTTCTCCGCGATCGAGGATCTGAAGGACGTTGGGATGGGTGACGCGGCGCGCCGCGAGGGCATCTCCCTCAGGCCCCACGACGTGGGGAACGGGTTCGGAACTCGAAGCAACGGCGGGCACGGGGTTGCGCGGCGTGATCTTGATGGCCACGTGTGCATCGAATCCCGAGCTTGACAGGCGCGAATCCCGGGCCCGGTACACGAACGATTTCCGCCCGAACGCGATCAGTTCTTCCAGTTGATACCGGCCATCGGGCCCAAACTCGCAAGGGCAGGCCCAAGGGACCAGGGCGGCCGCCATCGCTTCGTCGGCGAGCATGCTCCGCAATGTGGACGAGCTAGTCGTCGAAATATCCATGCTCGAATCGCTCCTCCAACGTCACCTTAAGTCGAGACCACCTCTTGCGGACAGCCGACTCGGTCGAGCGCAGCGCCGTGGCAATCGCTGGGAAAGACGCTCCTCTGAGCATCAGGAACAGGATCTGGCGCTCTACCGCCTCAGACAGGAAGAGGGCCATCCGGTGGACCAGGAGCATCGCCTCGTCGTCGGTGGCGCACGCCTCCAGGCGGACCAGGAGCTCCCTGGCGTATACGCCCTCGTTGTCCACCATCGCACGGGCCCGGACCACCAGCCGATTCTTCTCGATCGCGGTGTTGTTGGTGACCGTGCGGACCAAGGCCCAGAGTTCCGCATCGGACCGGGGCCGAACGCCACCTCGGGTGGCGAGTCGGTCGAGGCGTCGAACCACCGAGGCGAACACTTCCTCGCTATCGACCACTCCCTGGGTCGCCGCGAAGAGCTTGGACCGGGCCAGCCCGCGAATCGCGGTCTCGTTGATCATCATAAAGCCGGCCACCTGATCGCGGCTCAAGCACACCAGGCCCGATCGATCGATGGGACCCTCGGAAGAAATGGCGTTGCGAGACTCCACCGCCAAGCTCCCACGACCGAAGGGGCGCCGCTATTGCGCCCGAGGGAACGACCCAACAGCGCAGAATTCTGAAACTTCGTGTCCAACTACTTGGGCCAGTGTCGTACATCCTCGGGTCGCCGTCAAGTCCCGCGTGGGGAAACCGGAGAAATCCGTTGAGGTGGCCAGAGTTCGGTTTCCGTGGCAGTGGAGTTATGTATGCCTCCTCCGTTCAATACATGGGAAGAATGGTTGCAGTGGGCGCTCTGCGAACTGTACAAAGCGCTCGACGGCGACTGCAAGGACCTGTCGGGCCAGAACGAAGACCGAATCGCGAAGGTAATCGCCCTATACCAGGCGAATGGTGCGCCCGTCTTTACCAATCGTCAAGACAAGGCCGATTTTTTGAAGCTGTTGGATGATTTGGAGGCTCTCCTCGACCAGCCAGGGAATGACCTCGACGCGCAGGCGGACGCCAATCTCAGGATGCTCATCGCCAGCCTCCGCACGGACGTCGGGCCTTGACGCTTCCTTGCTCTTCCCATCTCACACTTTCCACAACTTCGCCCTCCCCTTGGAACATCATGGCTCGGGTCGAGGCGTGGGGCGTAACCAAGCCGCGTGGGCTGGTTGGGCGACCGGCAGGATGTCGAGCACGTGACTGTATGTGATTGTGCTCGCTTCGTAGATGTTCGTGCGGATTTGGTGTCCTCACTCGCGTGGGCGGAATGCTCCGAAGACCACCATGCGCGGCGTGCTCTTCTGTTCCGAACGCTGCGAGCCGTGCTGGTCGGTTGGTATCGGAGCGCTTCATGAGTATTTTGGATTCGTTTACTCAGCCAGCGCCGGGATCTGGCGAAGAAGAAGTACAGACGCTGGCCAAGTACCGCGCGTTCGGCAACGCAGTGCTCGATGTCGGCGGTGCGCCGCAGGAAACCGTTGAAGACTGGCTCGGGCATGTCGTGCCGAGCGTGAGGACGTGGGTGGACGTTGCGATGTCGTTGCGCACCGAGGTGACGCCCCCGGCCGGAAGCATGACGCTCGGTTGCTGGGCGGCGATCTTTGAGCCGCGCACCGCGTTGACGTGGGCGTGCGTCGCCTCCGCGATGACGGGCTACACGACCACGGCGGTGCGGACGCGCTATCGGCAGCACTTGCAAGCCGCGTGTCCTGGGGAGCGTCTGCCGAACTGGAATGATCGGGCGCCGGAGAGCGACGAGTTCTGCCGCGGGTGGGTCGGTCGTGCCCCGGCGGAGAACGGCCAAAGCGTCGCGTCCAACGGCGTGAATCACACGGGGAAGCACGCAAGCGGCCCGTCGCCGCTGGACACTCTGCGAAACACGCTCGGTCTGGGTGCATCCGTGCGCCTGGCGCGCACGATCGCCGGCCCGGCGCACCCGTGGACGCTCATCGTGCAGATCGACGCGCCGCCTGGCGCGCAGCTGGATTCGTGGGACGAGGCGACGTGCATCACCGCCTTGGCGGCTCTGGCGCCGTTCCTGCAACGCGGGTTCGACATGAGCATCGGGCGGCGCTTGGCACACCGACACTCGATGACACGCCATCTCTCGCCCATCCAGGCCGAGCTGCTGCCTCTGCTGATCGACGGCATGAAAGAACAGGAAATCAGCCAAACGCTTAAACGCAACACACACTCGGTCCACGACGCGGTCAAGGGCATCTACCGCAATCTCGGCGTGCGCTCGCGCGTGGAGCTGATCCGGCGCTGGCACCAGTTGGATGCCTGAGCGCGCGGGCGAGTTGGAGGCTGGCGCAGGCGAGAGTGGGGGCGGTTCGCGTCTTTCCACCCTCCCCCGGTTCCTACCGGGGGAGGTGCCGCGCC
>JAIEQQ010000573.1 GCA_019747615.1 Phycisphaerales bacterium | reverse complement strand
GCTTCTCCTGGTCGCGCGTCCTGCTCACGGGCACGATCCCTGGCGACGGCTACTTCCTGGTCCGCTTGAACGCCGCCGCCACCGGCAACGAACTGCCGATGGGCTTTGACCAAACCAGCAACTCCATCAGCGCCGCAGCCGTCGCTGGCAAGTTCGCGCTCGTTGATAACACCACCACGCTGACCGTCTCCTGCCCCACCGTCGGCATCATCGATTTCGTCGGCTACGGCACCGGCACCAACTGCTTCGAGGGCGCGGGCGTTGCCCCCAGCCTCTCGACCACCACCGCCGGTCGTCGCGCCGGCTTCGGCTGCACCGACACGAACAACAACTCCGCCGATTTCACCGCGGTCTCACACGCGACGGGTGCGGACTTCCGCAACTCGGCCAGCGCGCCGGATTCTGAGTGCGTCAGTGGCGAGTCTGACTTGGGAATCACGCTGACGAACCCGTTTGTCTGCGATGTCGCGCCCGGCACCGGGACGCTGACATACACCGTGACGATCTCCAACGGCGCCGCGGATCTGGGCTCCGAAGGCGTGGTCGGCACGATCACGCTCCCGGCCGGCGTCACGTTCACAGGCGGTACCGCCAGCAATGGCAGCCTCGCGGCGGGCCCGGGCAACACGGTCGTCTGGTCGGCCGGAACCGTGCCGCTGAGCACCACCTACACCGCGACGCTGACGTGCGATGTCGCTGGCGGTGGCGCGATCACTGCGACCGCCAGCGTCACCGGCTCGGGTGTTGACCTCTTCGCGAACAACAACAACGCCAGCAAGAGCAACTTCATCGCCGCCCCCTCGGGCGCGACGCTGCAACGCGTGCTGATCACCAACAACCCCGGTGGCACCGCCGCGGCTCGTCTGGCGACCGTCCCCACCGGCACTCGCACGTGGAGCTCGCTCTCGACCGCGAGCTCGAACGTCTTCGCGCGCTTCGGCGGCTCGGCCGACGGCACCAAGTTCTCGTTCGCCGGTCAGCTCGACGGCAGCGACCCGACCAACGACCGCGCCCTGTTTATCGGTGACGCCACGCTCGCCACGCCGACCTGGATCGGTGTCGTGCAGAAGGGCACCACCTCGCTGGCCCCGGACCTCGCTGGCGAGAACGCTGGCGCCACGCTCGACGGCCAGACTTTCGTCAACAACGCCGGCCAGCTCGCCTTCTCCGGCGCCTCGGACCCCGCAACGACCAACGACGACTACGTCGCCCGCCGCAACGCCGACGGCACAATCAACGTCCTCGTCCGCGAGGGCGCGGCGCTCCCGGCTGGCATCCCCAGCGCCGTCACGTGGGGCGCGACCAACGAGGCTACCGGCATCACCACCGCCGGCAATGTCTCCTTCCGCGCCGCTTTGGCGGGCGCAGGCACCAGCGGCCTGAACAACTCCATGTTCGGCCTCGCCACCAACGCCGCGACCGTCACCACGCTCGCCCGCCTCGGCACGGCGCCGAACATTGACGGCTCCGGGATCGTCGCCGGCGACACCAACACGATGGCTTCGCTGTTCACCGCCGAGAGCTTCGGCTACACCACCGGCTGCTTCATCGCCGCCGACGGCGTGACCTGGATGCTCGGCGGCCTCATCAACGGGCCCGCCACCACGGCCAACGATGTCCTCGTGAGGACCGGTGCCACCGTCATCCAAGAGGGCAAGGCCCTCCCGGGTGACCCTGTCGGCGCTGGCGTCACCGCCGGCACGTTCTCAGGTGACTTCTCGATGAGCCCCGCTGGCGACTGGGTGAGCTTCGCGGCCACGTCCGCTGCGACCAACAACGACGTCGTGCTCCGCAACGGCGCGTTCTACACCCGCACCGGCGACCCGATCTTCACCGGCTCGACCGAGGTTTGGTCTGACACCAATCCCACATCCCCCGGCGGCACCGCCGGATTCACGGCCACCTTCTTCTCCGTCTATACCAACGGCGCGGACACCATCATCGCCGGCATCAGCGACGAGCCCACTCGCCGCTCTAACGGTGTGATGGTCTGGAACAACACAGCCGTGATCGTCCGCGAGGGCGACCCGGTGGACCTCAACGCCAACGGCATCGCCGATGACAACGCGTTCGTGAACACCATCCGCGACGGCCGCACCTGGATCGACGCCCAGCGCCGGGCCTATATCCAGGTATCGCTCCGCGACAGCAACTTCAACTGCACGCCCAACGAGATCGGCCACGCCGTGATCCTGATCTCGCTGCCGAGCCTTGCCGCCGCCCGTTGCAACCCGGCCGACATCGCCGCCGACGACGGCCAGTTCCTCGCCCGCCCCGCCGGCAGCAACACCCCGGCCATCCCCGGCACCACGACCGCGACCAACAACGGCGTGACCGAGTCGGACTACAACGTCTTCTTCGCCAACTTCTTTGACGCCTTCCCGGTCTGTGACATCGCCAACGACAGCGGCGATCCCCTGCCGCCCTTCGGCACCTTCGACACGAACAACGGCGTGACCGAGGGCGACTACAACCGGTTCTTCGCGATCTTCTTCGACGGCTGCGCGTTCTAAGCGGAAGGGCCGACGGCTGAGGGCCAAGGATTGAGTGTGGGGCAGGCGTCCCGCCTGCCTCTCGCAGACAATCGGCTCGCGCTGCATCGGCAATCGGGATTCGGCAATCGTGAATGCAGATCAAGGCCCCGGCTCATGTGAGCCCGGGGCTTTTCATTGGCGTAGGTGACCCAACGCGCGACGCCCCATCTGGTTCCTCGTCTATGCATTCCATGCTCGGGTGACCCCGTACGCCGCGACGCCAACAATCGCACGTCACTCCGAAGTCGGCGGCGTTCGTACTGCTCACGGGGTTGAGGGCAGCATTTTCTGAGCAAAGGCGCATTGATGACGATCGCAACGCCAAAGACCGGCCGACCCACATGGGTGGCACTCGTTCTCTGCATCGTGTTTCTGGGTCTCGCCGCGTCCTGCTCTCGCATCACTTGGGGCTTCATCCCGGTGCGAGCGATCTATAGCTCGACAGAGACGCGAGTGGCGAAGCACTACTTCCCGAACGACTTCGCTGTTCGCGAGCCGTCGCTCGTTCGCCGACACCAGTATTTCGAGAAGGGCGACAGACCCCTTGATATCGAGTACTCATTTACATGGAAAAGTGGGGCATCGCTCACCGAAGAGGAAGCCGCACATGTACACCGAGCGATCAAGCTGTCTGGTGAAGGTCATGGCTATGAGAAGTATCAGCAGTATCCCGGTTGGGCCCGCCTCCATGTGAACCACTCCGTCATTGAAAACTACATCGTGCTCTGGCTCTACGCGGTGGCGATCGGCATCGCCCTCGCGGCCATGTTCACGTTCCTCGTGTACCGGCTGTTCTTGATCGGCTTCACGCATCCCGTCACGCCGAAGGCAGTCCAACGCGCTCGCGAGCCCGACGCCGAGCCCTAGCACTCATGCCTTGACGAGGCGAGTACCCATCTCCCCCGCGAACGCCGCCATCGCGTTGCGCGTATCGACGACGAGCCGCGCGTGCTCCGCCACCATCGCGAAGTCGAACAGCGCGTGGTGCGTCGCGATGATCACGCAGTCGTACGACGCCAGCGTCTCAGGCGTCAGCGAGACGCTGGTCATCTCCAGGTCGTACTTGCGCCCCGGGTGCGTGGCGCTCACGTGCGGGTCGGTGTATTCCACGCCCGCGCCCAGGTCGCGCAGCCGATCGATGAGCTCAAAGCTCGGGCTCTCGCGCACGTCGTCGATATCCGGCTTGTACGCCAGGCCCATGATCAGCACGCGCGAGCCGGCGACGGCTCGCCCATGATCGCGGAGGGCCTCGATCGCGATCCCCACCACGCGCGACGGCATCGTCGTGTTGATCCGCCCGGCCAGCTCGATGAACTCCGACGGCGTGCCGATCTTGCGGGCCAGCCACGCCAGATAGAACGGGTCGATCGGGATGCAATGGCCCCCGAGCCCCGGGCCGGGGTAAAACGGCATGAAGCCAAACGGCTTGGTCTTCGCGGCGTTGATGACTTCCCAGATGTCCACGCCCATCGCGCTGAAGACCACCTTCAGCTCATTGACCAGCGCGATGTTCACAGCGCGGAACGTGTTCTCCAGAATCTTGGAGCTCTCGGCGATCTCGGCGGATCGCACGGGCACAACCGTCTGGAATGCACGCGAGTACAGCGCGCACGCCGCGTGCCCGCTGAGCTCGTCAAGGCCGCCGACGACCTTGGGGATCGTGGACGTGGGGTGGAGCTTGTTGCCGGGGTCTTCGCGCTCGGGGCTGAAGGCGACGAAGTAGTCCACGCCGTGCTGCCATGTTGGATGGGCCGCCAGCAGTGGGGCGAGGAACTCGTTGCGGGTCGTTCCGGGATACGTCGTGGACTCCAGCACGATGAGCTGCCCGCGCCGCAGGTGGCGTGCGATCGCGCGAGCCGAGCCAACGACATACGACAGGTCCGGCTCGTGTCGCTCGTCCAGCGGCGTCGGCACGCAGACCAGGATCGCGTCGGCGTCGGCCAGTCGCGACTCATCGGTCGTCGGCGTGAAGCGCCCGCTGGACGCCAGTTCGTCGTAGACATCCTGCCCCAGGTGCTTCAAATACGCCCGAGGCGGCCGCGAGGCGAACGCCGCGGGCTTGGCCGGATCGGTATCGAAGCCGATGACGTTGCAGGGCGTGCTGCCGGCGATCGTCGCATTCGCTCCGGCTCGGCCGCCGCTGCCGCCCCCGCGATGAAACGCGTGCGCCAGCGGCAGCCCGACATACCCCAAGCCCATCACGCACACCGTGATCGGCGAGGCGCCGAAGTGTGCCTTGAGATCGCTCGCGATCGGGTCGTGCGTGCTCACAGCGTGCCGCGGCCCCCGGTGTGAGGCAGCCCGCGCGGCGCCGCCTCGTGGTCGCCCGCGCCGGGCATGAAGGCGACGTCCGAGTCGGCGTGGTTGCGGAGCAGATGCGAGCCGCGCGTGGTCATGGGCGGATGATAGTGGAGAATCCGCCGGCGTGTTCCAGCAGCCGCCCGCTATTGCCTCGCGGGTCCGGGGCGGCCACAATGCACGCATGCTCTGGATCGCTCTCGGCATCCTGCTCACGATCGTCCACGTGGTGGGCATCGCGATGGCGACCGACGCGATCATGACCGGGCGCACTCCGCAGGGCGCGCTGGCCTGGGCACTCGGCCTCATCCTGCTGCCGGAGGTCACGGTGCCGGCGTATCTCGTCTTCGGCTCGCGCCGGTTCGAGGGCTTCGTCCGCTCGCGCCGGCGCGGGCGGCGCGGCGTGAACCGCCTCGTCGCCGAGGTCTCCCCAAAGCTCGGCGCTCTCCGCTCCGGCGATCCCTTCGCCGATCGCGTCTTCACGCCGATCGAGCGACTCGCGATGCTCCCGTGCAGTGTGGGCAATCGCGTGGACGTGCTCATCGATGGCCAAGAGACCTTTGATGCCATCTTCAAGGCCATCGATCAGGCCGAGAAGTACGTCCTGGCGGAGTACTACATCATCCGTGATGACGAGATCGGGCGTGCCTTCCGCGATCGACTCGTCGCCGCGGCGAAGCGAGGGCTCCGCGTCTATCTCATCTACGACGGTGTCGGCTCATTCGGCCTGCCCAGCAAGTATCTCAAGCCCCTGCGGGAAGCGGGCGTTCAGATCGTCGGCTTCCGCAGTTTCAAGCGCGTGCAAGAGATGCTCAGCTTCCTGACGCCGTGGCGCCGCTTCCAGATCAACTTCCGCAACCATCGCAAGATCATCGTCTGCGATGGGCGCGTCGCGCTGCTGGGTGGCGTGAACGTCGGCGATGAGTACATGGGCAAGCACCACAAGCTCACGCCCTGGCGCGACACGCACGTCCGCCTCGAAGGCCCCAGCGCGCTGGGCGCTCAGGTCGCGTGGATTGAAGACTGGTGCTGCGCGAACGCGACGATTCCGGAGCTGGATTGGAACCCCGTTCCGTGCGCCAGCATTCGCGACTCCGCTGCTCGCGTCATGGTCGTGCCCACCGGCCCGGGCGACACGCTGGAGACCTGCGGGCTCATGTACCAGCACCTCTTCGCCCAGGCCACCCAGCGGCTCTGGATCGCTACGCCGTACTTCGTTCCCGACGAATCCACCATCCACGCCTTGCAACTGGCCGCGATGCGAGGTGTTGATGTTCGCGTCGTCATCCCCGACACGTCCGACAGCCTCATGGTCTGGCTCTCGGCGTTTTCGTACTACGACGAGATCATGAACGCGGGGATCCGGCTCTATCGATTCAAGCGGGGCTTCATGCACCAGAAGGTGCTGCTGGTGGACGACATCGCCGCCGTGGGCACCGCGAACATGGACAACCGCTCGTTCCGAATCAACTTCGAGGTGACCGCGATCATCGCCGATGCGGGTGTTGCCCGGCGCGTCCGAGAGATGCTCACGCGGGATCTCGAGCGCAGCGAGGCCGTCGCGCCGATGGACTTCCGGCGTCGCTCCTGGCCCTTCCGACTCGCGGCCAAGATCTCGCGACTCTCGGCACCGATCCAATGACCCGCGGGATAAACTGACGTGTGAACAACCGACGCAACGAGGTTGGGGGGGGCGGAGGGGATCGCGGGGGCGATCGTCCGAAGGTCTCACTCACCCGCCGGGCCCAACTGTGGCGCGCGGGCCTCAAGTCCAGCTTCGGGCGCTACTCGCGCGAGATCATCCGCGTCCCGCCATCGAGCCTTCCGAGCCCACCTGACGATCCCCACGCGCATGACCCTCTCTGCGCCCGATGGGATCGCCTCGCCAGCATCAGCGGCCTCGCCGGCGTCGCGTGGCTCGGCCACTGCTCAACACTTCTGAAGATCGACGGTCTCACCATCCTCACCGATCCGGTGTTGAGCCTGCAAGTCGGCCTCCGCCTCGGGCTCGTCACGATCGGCCCGCGCCGTCTGCTGCCGGTGCTGCCGATCGCCGACCTCCCGCGTATTGACCTGATCCTGATCTCGCACGCGCACTTCGATCACCTTGATCGCCCGACGCTCAAACGCCTCGCCGATCGCGGCACCCGCGTCATCACCGCCGGCGCCACCGCACGCCACATCCCCTCGGGCTTCGCGAAGGTCGATGAGCTTCGCTGGGGAGAACGCACCCACATCGGCCCACTGTCCATCTCCGCCCTCAGGCCCGAACACTGGGGCGCCCGAATGGCCTGGGATCGCCATCGCGGCTTCAACAGCTACCTCCTGGAAAGCCAGAGCGGCCAACGCGTCTTCTTCGCCGGCGATACCGCCATGACCGACGCCTTCGACGCGCACGGCCCCGTCGAGCTGGCGATCATGGGCATCGGCGCGTACAACCCCTGGGAACACTTCCACGCCACGCCCGAACAGGCGCTGGCCATGGCCCGCGCCATGAACGCACGCATGCTGCTGCCGGTTCACCACTCGACGTTCAAGCTCAGCGACGAGCCGCTCGACGAGCCGATGCAGCGACTGCTCGCCGCCGCCGACGGCGGGCCCGAGCGCGTCTTGAAGCTCCGCCTCGGCGAGGTCTTTCATCACGACGCCGGCGAGCCCACCTCGCCCGCACGCAGCGAGCCCGGCCCAACCTGAAGCAGCCCCGCACGCGAGCTCTCCACCGGTGTGCCGCACTCCGGGCAGCACGGCGCAGCCTGCGCCGCGGTGAGCAACTGCTCGACGGGATAGTCACACTTCGCACAGCGCCGCGCGGCGGAGTATCGCGACGCGCGGAGCCAGCCGTGGGCCCAGCACGCGAGCATGAGCGCACCCAACCCCGCCGGCCACACCGGCGCGACGAGGAACCCTTCGCCGGGAGCGCTCGACGCGCGAAACGGCCGCCACGCCAGGGCCCACTGCGATTCGTAGCGGCGTTTAAAGTAGACTCCCGCCGGGCCGCTTGGCGGCTGCGTTGGCCAACCGGCGGTCGGCGGCGGGGCCGCGACCGGCGGAATCTCAAACCCCGCCAGAACCGAGCCGTTGCCAAGAGCCACGAACCAGCCATTGCCGGTCGCGATGCCCACCTCACGGCGCGGCGTGATCTCCATCACCAGCGCCACCATCGCCACGACGGCGCACGAAACCACTCGAACGCGCCGCACACGACGGACGCTTCGCCCGATGAGCATCATGGTCGGACCCCTTCCAAATACACACGACGGAACGATGTACTATCGACCATGCCCGACCGCCCACATCAGATCATCGGTCACGGCGTAGACCTCGTGCCCGTCGCGCGAATCGCCAAGATCCTCGACGAGCACCGCGAGCGATTCCTCGAACGCACCTTCACGCCCGGCGAGCAGGCCGATTGCGCCGGCCATCGGCGCGAGCCCGAGAAACTCGCCTCGCGATTCGCGGCGAAAGAAGCGGTGCTCAAGGCCCTGGGCACCGGCCTCACGCAGGGCATCTTCCTCACCGATGTCAGCGTCGTCAGCCTGCCCTCGGGCAAGCCCACGATCGAGCTCACCGGCAAGGCGGCGCACATCGCTTTGGGGCTGGGCATCACGCGATGGGAGATCTCGCTGACGGATACCGACGGCTATTCGATGGCGTCGGTCATCGCGATCGCGGAACTGCCGCGCGTTGGGGACTGATCGCCGAGATGAGCTCGGTGTCTTCCACCCTCCCCCGGTTCCTACCGGGGGAGGTGCCGCGCTTCGCGGCGGAGGGGGCGGGACATCGATGTGTTCGTGGTCACAGGAATCGCCGGCAGCCTGAGCCCCCTCTGGCTCGAAGACTCGCCATCTCCCCCGGTAGGACCGGGGGAGAGTGGGGGGCCGGGCGGCTCGCGCGTCACCCGATCGTGATCGTCGGGCCTTTGCCGCCGGGCGATTCGGATTTCGGCGCCTTGGGTGCCTTCGGCGTCGCTGGCACCGGTGCCGTCGCTGGCGTCGCCGTCGGCGGAGTGGGGGGCGTGGCGGGTGTCGGGGCAACCGGTGCCGCGGCGTCCGGCTTTGCGGTCGCCTCCGCGCGCGCCGCGGCGATCGCCGCCTCGCCCTCGTCCTTGTACCACTGGGCCCACTTGGCCTGGTCGTAGCCAAGCTCCGCGAAGTTCGTGTTGGGCCGCAGTTGCTTGGCCAGCCCCACCAGCGACGAGTTGACGTACGTGCGATAGGTGATCACATATGCATCCATGACGCGGAGCACCACGCCATCGGTGACCACCGAGACTGTCGGATCAAACGCAACGGCCCCCTGGCCGACCACCGGCGTCAGATCACTGACGAACGCTCGCTGCGTGGCGATCACGATCTGCGCCAGCGCCCCGGCGCCGGGCTCGCCGGCGTTGCTCGGGCGCACCTGTGCCTGGATCATCGAGGGAATTGCCTCGTACAGCCGCAGGCCCAGAGCCATGTTCGCCGCCGTGGCGGCGCGATCGTTATCTGCGGATTCAAGCCCCGCCGCGATCACCGACTGCACGCCGATGGGCACATCACCCTTGCGTTGCGTGGTGCGCCGCTCGACGTGGTTCGCCGCGGCTCGCTTCATCGGCGCGTTCTGCTCGGTCATCGCGATCCACGCGATGGTCGCGTCGGTGGCGTCGGTCTCCAGGCTCGCGATCATGTCAACGATCTGCACGCGCAGCTTGTCCGGTTCGCCCTGAAACACATCGAGCATGATCGGCAGCGAGATCGGGTCTTTAGCGAGCTCACGAAGCCGCTCCATCCCGGCGGCGCGAACGCCCTCGGCCCGCACGCCGTTGAAGTAGCGATTGCGGATCACCTGCATGTCGCGCCGCATGACGAACTTGCGCGTTGAAAGCTCTTTGGCGCTCAGGGCCTCGTTCTCCATCTCCGCCGCGGTCTTGGTCACGCGCGTGGGTGCCGCGGCGCCGCTGCCGTTCTGCTGGCCCCCGGGCTCGGCCGCCCGTGCGATGGTCGCCTGCCCGCTCAAGAGCGTCAGCGCCGCGATGAGCAACGCCGTCGCGGACATCGAGCGTCGTGCCGGTGCTGCTGCGGTTGTTGCAGATGACGGGAGATTTGAGGGCATGTCCGGTCCCTTCTTTGCCAAACGGGCGATCTGGCTCACGAGCGCTGTCGGCGTCGCATCGGGCATCGTTGCCACCTCGCCGACGCTACAACGCTCCGGCCGGCCGCGGATCACTGGTATCTATACCCGATGCGCGGACGTTCGGATTCCCGTCGGGGACGGAATCTCCGAAATCACACCGATGCCAGCGTTAGTTCCGGTTGAGCGAGAGCACCGCGCCGGGCAAACCCGAGCGAGCCCGGGCCGACTCGGCGGCCGGTCGCGTCGTAAATGTCCCGATCTGCACCGCGAACAACTGAGATCCCGGCCCGGCGGTGGTCGGCACGATGCGCGGCGCGGGTAAACCCGCACGCTTTGCCGCCGCGGCGTGCTGGACTTGGGCTTGCTCGGCCCGCTGACGCGTCTGAAACGCGCCGACCTGAATCGTGTACGGGCCCTGTACGAGTCGATCTTGAATCGACCGCTTCAAAGACGCATCCTGGGCCATCTGCAAGCCGCGCTGAAATGCCGCCCGGGCTTGCACCGCCTGGCCGAGCTGTTCGTAGCTATCGCCGGCGTAGAGGGCCGCGCGGGCTCCGTCATCGCCCGACAGGCGGGATGTCGCCGCCGAGAGCATGACCGCCGCCTGGGCGTACCGCCGCTCGTTGAACGCCAGCAAGCCCAGCGTCGCGTTGGCGTTCCCGGCGACCTCAGGATCGACATTCGAAGTCAGCGGGCGCAGCCACCGCTCGGTGCTGGTGCGGTTGCTCATGGCGAAGGCGGATTGGCCGGCGATCAACGCCGCGCGATCGCGATCAGCCCCGGTGGAGTCCTTGGCAAACGCCTCGGCCTTCGCCCCGGATTCTGCGAAGCGCCCGGCTCGATACGCCTCGGTGATGCTCTCCAGCGAATCGCTCCGCCGATTTGACCCGCACCCGCCCAGCGACAGCGCCCCCAGCATCAAGACCATCACCGCGACGCCGCACGGGCGACACAGCCACCGCCCGCGGCGGACACCGCCAAGCACGGGCGAACTCAACAGCGCGGCATGGAAGACCGTCAGCAGGTTCATGACCTCACGTCTTTCGGCTGTTCACGCCCGGAACGATCAATCGTCCGCGTTGGCCCGCGTTGGCCTGCGTCCGGCCGTGCTCGTCGGCGTCGCTTCGAACCTCCCGCCGGCCTGCACCCCCGGCGCCGCGCGGATCGGCCGCTCGACAGAGCGTCGTCGTTCTCGATATCGTCTGGGCCACGCGCCGGGCTCTGTCATGTTCCGGCGCGCCCGTTTGCCGCCTGCACCGCCCCCAACCCGCCCCCCCGGGG
>JAIEQQ010000446.1 GCA_019747615.1 Phycisphaerales bacterium | reverse complement strand
GTTTCCACGCGTTGATGAAGAACGTTGACAATGCGATGTCCTGCCACGCGCGCTCGAGGTGCGGCGCGATCTTGGGAAAGAGGGTCTGAAACAGCCGCGCACGATCGGCGTCCGAGAGCGACGCGACACGAAACTGTTTCGCCCGCTCGGCGACGGCGTCGCTGCCGCCGGACTTCGACGATCGGGCACGGAGCCACGTTCCCGCGCCGGGAATCCCCGTGAGCGATTTCAGCCGCGGCTCCGCCCAGTCGTGATCGGTCAGAGTCTTGAGCCGCTTCTCCGCCTCATCGCGATTCAACATCGGTCACCCCCCTGCCAGGAACACGAGCCTGATAAACGTGACGCGGCTGTTGGGTGTGACATACACCCGCGCGTCGAGGTCTCGCATCTCTTGGCCGTCAATCGCGACAAGATACAGGCCGTCTTCGAACCCCGCAATCGCGGCGTCCGACGCCTCTTCAGGTGTTGGCGCTTTGGGGACTACTCGGCCTTCGGGGCTCACTTTTCCCTCGGCTGCCCCCCGCTCGATCTGACTGGCGGTCAGCACCCGATCCAGCCGGCGGGCCTCGCGACGCACCTCATACGCCTGAAGCTCCGCGTGCACGACCTTGGTGATGAGGTCGCGCAACGTCAGGCCGTCGCCCGCGCCGAAGTCGTCGGGCGTCAGCGGGATCGACCAATCGGCAAAGAGTGGCTTGCGCGAGCCGAGTGACCGGCCTGAGATGGTGATCGCCATGGCCTGAGACTACAGGATCGCGGCGCGTTGGTCGAGCAGCGTCGGGCGCGAGTCATGGTCATGCAGCAGAGTTCCTCGTTGTGCCAACGACGCGGGAGATCGGCCCCGTCGTCTCGGGTGTCTTGCCTATATTCCGTTCCGTTCTGCCGACGAAATCTGACACAGCGACACGCTCGCGGTGATGGCTGGGCGGCGGCGAGTGCGTGGTGCTGCTTTGCCGGAATGCCGCACCCGGGGGCGTGGTTCGGTGGTTCGTATGGAGACTCACGATGCGCGTTGTCATGCTGGGTTGGGAGTTTCCACCGTTCATCTCTGGCGGGCTTGGCACTGCGTGCTATGGGCTGACCAAAGCGCTCGACTCGCGTGGGCATGAGGTGATGTTCGTGCTGCCGCGGCCGGCCGATCGGTCCGCGGCGAGCCACATCCGACTGCTCTCGCCTGAGGGGGCGGTGGTTTCAGCGCCGATGCGCATGAGTGATGGAACACTCGTACAGACCGGCACCGAGGTCAGCAGCGAGAAGGTGCAGGTCGGTGCCAGCGGCACGACCATCTTCAAGTCCACGAAGTTTGTCGGCGTGCCGGCAGGGTTTCGCACGCCCTATCCCCCCGGTGGCGGCGGCGGCGGCTCGGGGCTGGGGCCGCGGCTATCACCTGGCCCGAGGCTTGTCAGGACCGAGCTGCCCGACGGCACGTTCCTGGAGACGTTGGAAGAAATTGCGTGGTCTGATGAGCAAGAACAAGAGCTTGAGCACGCCAAGGCGATCTTCAGCATCTCCGGCGGCAAGTCCGGCGCGCACTACCAGGGCGACCTGATCGGCGAGAGCGAGCGGTACGCTCGCCTCGTGGTGGCGCTGGCGCGGAACGAGGATTTCGATGTTGTTCACGCGCACGACTGGCTGACGTTCCCTGCGGGGCAGGCGCTCGCGCGTGTGACGGGCAAGCCGCTGGTTGTCCACGTTCACAGCACGGACTTTGATCGCAGCGGTGACCACGTGAACCAGCGGATCTATGACATCGAGCGCCGCGGCATGATGGCCGCGATGCGCGTCATCGCGGTGAGCGAGCTGACCAAGAGCATCTGCGTGCGGCGGTTCGGCGTTCCGGCGGCCAAGGTCGATGTCGTGTACAACGGGATCGACTCAGATCACCAGGCGCCGGCGGGTTCGACGATTTTCAGCCGCGACAAGATCGTGCTGTTTCTCGGCCGGATCACGATGCAGAAGGGGCCGGAGTACTTCATCGGCGCCGCGCGGCGCGTGCTGGAGAAGGTGCCCGAGGCCAAGTTCATCATGGCCGGCTCGGGCGACATGGAACTGCGGATGATCGAGCTCGCGGCGGAGTACGGCATCGGCCACAAAGTGCTCTTCACCGGCTTCCTGCGCGGGGCGGATGTCGAGCGCGTGTACTCGATGGCCGATTGCTACGTCATGCCCAGCGTCAGCGAGCCCTTCGGCATCGCGCCGCTGGAGGCCATGCGCAACGACGTGCCGGTGATCATCAGCAAGCAGAGCGGCGTGAGCGAGGTGCTGACGCACGCGCTGAAAGTGGACTTCTGGGATATTGACGAGATGGCCAACAAGATCGTCGCGGTCTTGCGACACCCGCCGCTGAGCCAGACGCTGCGCGAGCACGGCAACATCGAGATCAAGCGTCTGACGTGGGAGGGCGCAGCGAAGGCGTGCGAGCGCACGTACGAAGCCGCGGTGAACGGTCAGGCGCGGCTGCTGGGGGTGTGAAGACAGCCGTCAGCCGTCAGGGGTCAGCTTTCAGCAGAACTGCAGCAGCGGCGGGCAGGCGGTACGCCCGCCCCACGGGAGCGTCGATCAGTCGCCGCCGACGATCACAGGGCGCTGGCTGGGCGGGAGCTTGTCCCACTCGGCCTGTTCCTTCTGGCGCTGGGCGTTGAACGCCTGCACCTGCTTCTGATACTCCGCCTGCTCCTGCGCAGTCTGGGGCTTCACGACCGGCGCGCCGTCGCCGAAGAGATTGATCACGCTGAACTGGTTCAAGAGCATCACGCTGGCGACGAGGAAGCACACGACGACGATGCCGATTTTCAGGCCGTCGCTGCCCGGCACTGCGCTGCTGGAGGGGCCGCCGGACTTGGCGGGCTTGCCGCCCTTGCCGGTGGGTTTGTCAAAGTTGAGGCCGTCGGTGAGGCTGCTCATGGGTTGTCCTTTCAGATCCGAGCCAGTGCGGGAGTGTTCGCTCGGGTGCTCGCCGCGAGCGATCTGGGTGATCACCCGACATCGCGCTTCTGGAATAACAATATAGCGAGTGACAGGAACAAGACCACCTGCGTCGAGGCGTATGCGAGCAAAAGAGTCAGGTGATTGATCGGGATGGTCTGATTCTGGGTCACCGCGTCTAGGAGCCAGAAGAACTGGAGGTTGGGGATGATGCCCCAGGCACCCAGGGCCGCGATGTTCACCCGTGTCGGGCGGTCAAACAAATAGTCATCCTGCTGCGGGGGGCGATCGACACGGACGCCCTCGCCGCCGATGTTGCGGATCGTGAGTTTGAGATCCGTCGGCTGCCACGACGTCACCACGATCGCGGCGGGCGATCCGATTCGCAGCGCCGCCTCGGAGTCAATCGGTCCCGTGGGAGCGACGAAGGCCGGGTGGCTGAGGGCCGAGCCGTTGGGCATCGGGCCGTAGTACAGGGCTTGGCCAGGAACGACCTTGCGCTTCGGGCCCGCCCGCAGTGTCAGTGTGTATTCATCGCCGGAGTTGGCAAACGATGCGAATCGCTCCCGCTCTGGAGCCGCGGCTTTCACGCGGGCCAGGGGCTCGTTGTCGTAGGCGTATTGGCCGACCAGATAGCCGGACATCAGGCCCATGAGCATCATGCCGAAGCAGACCACGATCGTCATCACCTGTCCAAGTCGCGTTGAAGCGGCGATGGCCACGGCGGCCATGACCAGGAGTGCCGCGAGGACCGAGACGCAGGCGATGGCCGACTGCGGCTTGAAATCTCGGAAGAAGGTCTGCACCTCCCACTTGGGCGAGATGAGCATGACCAAGAGGAAGGCGATGATCATCAGCGGAAGCAGCAGGAGCCCGGCGGTCTGCGTGAAGTGCCAGCCGTAGAAAAAGTTTCCCCAGACGGCGACGACCAGCGAGATCGCCAGCGCGCCAAAGGAGAAGACGATGACCGGCATGTCGAGTTCTTGCGAGGCGTTGGTCATGACGCCGTGGCGGATCGCCAGCCAGACAAAGAGGATCATCTGGATGACCGCGACGATGATCGCGGCGGCGACGCCGAGGTACTTGCCGAGAATCAACACGGCCCGGGGCACGGGCTTGGAGACCACGGTGAGAACAGTTTTGTTCTCGATCTCTCGACTGACGGCGCTGGTGGCGGTGAATGCACCCAGCAGCGTGCCGCAGAGGAAGACGGTGGCCAGCGAGACATCGAGAAGGAGCTTGTTGTCACCGGAGACCTCGCCGGCTTCGGTCATGCCCATGGAATAGCCGGTCGACCAGGTCGTCAGGAAGATCGCGCCGCCGGCGATCATGATGAGGATGAAGTAGATGGGTTGGCGCAGGGCCTCGATGAACGTGACGCGCGAGATGGTGAAGATCTGGCTGAGCATTGCGGGCCCGGAGCATATCGGCGCCAGAGGCGGATCGCGAGCCGGTTTCAAGAGAGCCTGGGAACGATGAGTCTGATCGGCTGATACGACCGGCGTGGGCGAGAAGTTCGAATCGCGACGAACCGGGCGCGCCGTCGTGCGTACAGAGCGGTCCACGCGATGCGGATCTCCGCGCGCCGGGCGGTCTCTCGCGCGGCTCATCCACAGACCCTACACCACCACGCACTGCCAACCAACACCCTCACGCTTCGTCTTCCGGTCCCCAAGTCGGCTGAATGAAGTAGACATCGCCGGATCGGGCGGTGACAATAGAGCCCGACCCGCGATGGAGGTCTCTGGTGGTGGTCAGAAGCGGTCGGGGCCAGGTTTGCGGATTGCTGGGCGGGGCGTGGGGGGCGTGGGGGGGCGGGGGTGCGGCGACTTCGTTCTGAAGCTCGCTGATTGGTCCGGTGAATCGGGAGAGATACGCGCCGGGTGGCGGGCGTGTACCCTCGTGTCCTTGTTGACTGGCAGGTTCAGGTGAGTTGAAGGTTCGCGGAGCGCGCATGAAAGCCGATTATCTCAGCTACGCACGGGCAACAAGCGTCAGCATTCTCGGGCTGGTGATCCAGCTCCTGATGGGCGTGGGCCTGCTCATCTATAGCATCCTCGGGCGGGATCACGCGGCCCAGAGCGGCGCGTATGCCATCCTCCTGGGTGTGATCGTCTGGCTCGTGCTGGCGGTCGTCTATGACCAGCACCGGCGCGAGCGGATCGAGGCTCTGGAGCAGGAACAGCTCGACGCGCAGCAGCGCGGCTCGGTCTTCGAGGGTTCGGCGGAAGATCTTCGCATCAACGCCCGGCGTCTGGCCTGGATGCACAAGTTCCTGGTCCCCGGCGTTTCGCTGGCGCTGGCCGGGCTCCTGATCGCCCTGTGCCTCTGGCGCGTGAGCGACGCGGTCGGCAGGATCGGCTACGACAAGGCGGGCGTTGACCTGTTCATGAAGCCGCCGCACCGCGGCTGGGCGATCGCGATCGGCCTGGGCTTCGGCGTCATCGGCTTCATCTTCGCCCGCTTCGTTTCGGGCATGGCCAAGCAGAAGATGTGGGCGAATCTTCGTGGCGGCGCGGCGTACGCCGTGCTGGCGTCGCTGATCGGCGTCGCGATCGCTGCGTCGCACTTCTATGACATGGCCAATCGCGACGATGCTCTGCGCTATCTGCAGATCGTCATTCCGGCCATCGCCGGCCTCCTGGGCGTTGAGATCTTCATCAGCCTGCTGCTGAACCTCTATCGCCCGCGCAAGGCCGGGGAGATGCCCCGGGCCGCGTTCGATTCGCCGATCCTCGGCTTCGTCGCCTCGCCGGACCGCATCGCCAAGACCCTCGGCGGGGCGATCAGCTATCAGGTGGGTGTCGATGTCACCGGCTCGTGGGCGTACAAGCTCGTGGCGCGTGCGGTGCTCCCGCTGCTGCTGCTGGGCACTGCGGTGCTGTGGGTGATGACGAGCGTCGCGGTCGTCGGGCCCAGCGAGCGAGCGGTGCGCGTCCGCAACGGGCAGTTGATCGAGCAGCTTGGCCCCGGGCTGCACTTCAAGCTCCCCTGGCCATTCGAGGCGGTTGATCGCACGACCGCAACGACCATGCAGCAGATGGAGCTGGCCACTCCGGCGCCGGGCGAGGACATCCGCGCCATGCTGTGGACCAACGATCACAAGGTCAAAGAGTCATACGCGATCGTCCGCGCTCAGCGCCGGGCATCGCGGACTGCGGGCGATGCTGCCAGCCTTCCGACCGAGGCGGCAGCGCCGGGCTCTGCGGTGCCCGCGAACACTGATGCGGGCTCGTTCGAGATCGCACTGGTGGCGGTGCGGGTGCCGCTGCGGTATCGCGTCCGCGATATCGAGCTCTTTGAGAAGTTCAACACGCCCGCGACGCGCGCAGATGCGATCGGGGCCATCGCCCGTCGCGAGCTGATGCTCGAGCTCGCGGCGTACACCGACGACGAGGTCATCGGCCCCAAGCGGGCCCAGGCCAGCGAGGCGATCTTCCGTCGCATCCAGAAGGCTCTGGACGGCGCGAGCACGGGCGTCGAGGTGCTCTTTGCCGGGATCGAGACCGTTCACCCGCAGCGCGAGGTGGCTCGCGAGTTTGAGAAGATCGTCGGCGCCGGGCGTCGCAGCGAAGAGCTGGTCGACGGCGGACGAACCGAGGCGATCGGTACGCTCACCCGCGTCGTCGGCGACCTGACCCTTGCCAAAGAAATCGTTGAGCAGCTCGGCGTGCGCAAGCGGATGCAGAGCGAGGGGGCCGATGCCAAGGCCATCGCCGAGCAGACGACCAAGATCGACACGCTGATCCTGCGGGCCGGCGGGCGAGCTGGGGCGACGATCGCCGCGGCTCGGGCCGACCGCTGGCAGCGGCACATGAGCCAGCGCGGGCAGGCCATGGCTTACGAGGGCCGGCTCGAAGCCTTCCGCGCCAACCCGATCCTCTACAAGGCGACGCTGTACCTCAACATGCTCAAGGAAGAACTCGGCGAAGCACGCGTGTACCTCGTGCCCGACGAGAAGTCCGTCCGTGTGCGCGTCAACGCCGAGGACCAGGGCTCCGGCGGCAACGTCTTCTCGACCGGAGCGGCCGAGGGAGCGAAGTAGGAGAACATGAACGTGAACATGAACGTGAACATGAACATGAAAAGAACGACTGCGGGGGTCTGCGGTCTTTGATCACTGATTGCGACAGTCTGATCCCAAGTGCCCGATGCCCAGTGCCCAGTGCCTTCCGTCTCAAGTCTCTCTCGGAGCAGCCATGCAGAAGCTTCTGAAGTACATCGTCACCGGTTTGATCGTGTTGGCTGTTCTGGCCTTCATGACCACCTATTCCGTGCGCTTCACCGAGAGCGCCGTGGTCACCACCTTCGGCAAGGCCGACGGCGCGCGGACCGAGCCGGGCATGGGCCTGCGCTGGCCGTACCCGATCCAGAGCGTCATCAAGTACGACACGCGCTCGCGATTCGTCGAAGCGGTGCCCCAGACCGCTGCGACCAAGGACGAGCGCCAGATCATCGTCTCGGCGTTCATCTCCTGGCGCGTCAAGGACCCGCTGAAGTTCTATCAGCTCTACGGCAGCGGCGCACGGCCCATCGAGCATCTCCGCAAGGCCGATGATCAGCTCAAGGGCTCACTCTCGGCGGCGCTGGCGTCGATCAGCGAGTACCGCCTCGATGAGCTGCTCAACGCCCGCGAGGGCAGCAAGCTGGCGGAGCTTGAGACCAAGATCAAAGCGAAGCTGACCAGCCGCGAGCAGGCCGGCGGCGCCGGCCTGGCGCTGCAAGAGGGCGGGATCGAGATGCTGAGCGTGGGCATCTACAACATCCAGATGCCCGAGTCGATCACGCAGAACGTCTTTGACGCGATGAAGGCCGCCCGCACGCGCATCGCCGCGGACGCAGTCAAGAAGGGCGAGGCCGAAGCCGAGGCCATCCGCGCGCAGGCCGACGCCGACTCGCGAACGATCATGGACTTTGTCCGCCAGCGGGCCGAGTCGATCCGCTCGCAGGGCGATCGCGAGGCCGCCCAGTATTTCGCCAAGATGAGCGAGGTGCCGGAGCTTGCGGTCTTCCTCAAGAGCCTGGAGCTCATGCGCGACGGCATCAGCTCTCGCACGACGATCATCTGGCCCTTCAGCGCGCCGGGCATGGGCGTGATGAACCCGACGACGTCGTTTGATCCGCGGGCCGACGCGCTCCCCAAGATTTTCCCCAATGCCGCGCCCGAGAGCGGCACAGCAAACGTCGAGCCCAAGACGCGGACGACGCCCGCGCCCAAGTAAGCGACCGGCTCGCGATCGCAAGCTTCGCCAGTATTGAACGTGGTTTCAGCCTTGTGTCGGCGGTTGATCTTCGAGCTTGACGGGCCCTTCGGGGCGACAGTGTGCATCTCACGCCGCGCGTCTCGCGGCGAGCAGAGGAACGAAGCATGAGTCAGATCCCAGGCAGCAATCTCCCGCCAGAATCCGCCGGCGCAAACCCGGCGATGGTGCGTCGGCGTCCGGCGTCGGTGCAGCTCCGCGCCGGCGGCACCGGGCCGGACGTGCAATCGCTGATGGACCCGGCGAATCAGTCGCTGGCCGACGCGCTGAAGATCACGTATCGGATCATCCAACTGGCGATGCTGGGGCTTGTCGTCGCGTACGCCGCGAGCGGATTCCAGTCTGTGAAGCTGACCGAGACGGGCGTTCGTATCAACCTCGGCCGGGCCGAGAGCGAGACGCTGCCGGCGGGCTTTGCCATGAGCCTGCCCACGCCGATGGGCGAAGTCGTGAAGATCGATACCAGCGCCATCTCGATGGACATGGAGCGCTCGTTCTTCCAGGCGTTGTCAGAAGAGAACCTGCGCAAGCCGCCGAGCGAGCTTGAGAACTTCGGCAAGATGCGGCTTGATCCGCTGGCCGACGGGCAGAACCTCACCGGCGACCTCGGCATCGCGCACTCGCGCTGGCGCGTGCAGTATCAACGCGCCAGCAACAAGGTGCTTGATTACATCCGCAACATCAACCCCGCCGATGAAGAGCGCATCGTCAACCGCGCCGTCATGCGAGGCGTCGTCTTCGCCTCCAGCGCCGTCTCCATCGATGAGTTCCTCAAGGCCCAGCCCGACCCGGATCGGAAGGGCGCGCTGCCCTTGGTCGAGCTCGCGGCCAAGGAGCACGCCCAGAAACTGCTCGACGAGATGAAGACGGGCATCGTGATCACAAACCTGGATATGGAGGCACGCACGCCGCCGCTGGCGCTGCGACGCGACTTCGCACAGGTCGATGCCAGCAAGCAGGACGCACGCCGTGAGGCCGAGGCCGCTGAGCAGGAACGCAGCACCCGCCTCTCAACCACCGCCGGCGACGCGGCGCCGATGCTGCTCTCGCTGATCTCGACCTATGACGCGCAGCTCGCCAAGGAAGATGCTGCGGGCGCCGATGCGACGCTCAAGCTCATCAACGACATGCTCGACGGCCAACCGGTGACGGTTGACGGCCAGCTCTCGCCACGCATCAAGGGCCTCGCGGCGACGACCATCTCCGACGCCGAGCAATACCGCTCGGCGATCGTGAGCAAGGCCGCGACCGATGCGCAGTTGTACGGCGCGAAGCTCGCGATCTATCGCGGCAACCCGCGTCTCTTGGTCAGCGGCGAGTGGCAGAGCGCCTTCTCGACCATGATGGGCGGGGCCAACCGTCCGGCGATCTGGTGGGCACCGGTGGGCCAGCCGATCGACCTCTGGCTCAACACGGACCCCGAGCTCGCCAAGCAGCGCGAGATGGCGGCCCTGCAGAACCGCACCCGCAAGATCAATGAGCAAGAGGCCAAGGACATGAGCAAGGCCCGGAACAACGAGTTCCTGACGCCGACGCGTGAGATGAAGGAGTAGTGGAAGGCACTGGGGACGAGGCACTGGGCATTGGGAGAAGGCATTGGGCATGAGGCATTGGGCACTGGCGGTGAAGAAGTCGCCGCGGAGTTGATTTCGCCCTGCTGATGCCTCCCCTCACTCCTCACGTCGCTTTGCAGTTGCCTGATTTCCAAGTGCCCAGTGCCCAGTGCCCGATGCCTTCTTCGGTTGGAGATGATGTGATGCAGAATGCCAGCGTGACGAGCGTGCCCCCCGTAGTCGCGGTGCAATCGCTCTCCAAGACGTTCAAGGACTTCTGGCTCCGCACGCGGGCCAAGGCGGTGGACAACGTCACGTTCAACGTCAACCCGGGCGAGATCTTCGGCCTGCTTGGGCCCAACGGCTCCGGCAAGTCCACCACGATCAAGATCATGCTGGGCCTGTTGAAGCAGACCAGCGGGCGCGTCGCGGTGTTCGGCCGTTCGCCGACGGACGTCGATAGCAAGAAACGCATCGGTTACCTGCCCGAAGAGTCGTACCTCTACCCGTTCCTCAACGCCGAAGAGACGCTGGACTACTACGCCAAGCTCTTTCAGCTCGACCATCGCGTGCGCTCGCGCCGCATCAGCGAGCTACTGGAGATGGTCGGCCTCAACGCCGTGAAGTTCCGCCCGGTACGCGAGTACTCCAAGGGCATGCAGCGCCGCATCGGCCTCGCCCAGGCGCTGATCAACGACCCGGACCTCTTGATCCTCGACGAGCCCACCACCGGCCTGGACCCGATCGGCACGCGCCAGGTCAAGGACCTGATCATCGAGCTGGGGCGACGCAAGAAGACCATTGTCCTGTCCAGCCACATTCTCGCCGATGTCGAAGACTGCGTCGATCGCATGGTCATCCTCTACGGCGGCCGCATTCGCGAAGAGGGCACCTGCGACGAGATCCTCTCGGCCAACGATCGCGCCGTCATCGAGACCGATCCGCTGGATCAAGACACGATCGCCGCGATCGACAAGCTCATCCGCGAGCGCAGCGGCGGGCGACACTCGATCAACAAGGTCAGCAAGGGCCGCCAGAAGCTCGAAGAGAAGTTCATCAAGATGGTCGAGGCCGCCGTCGCCGAGAAGGCCGAGACCAGCGGCGCACGCCATGGCGGCGCCACCGCCGGCTTCCTGCGCTCCGGCGACGCGAGCGACGCGCCCAAGGGCGATGCGCTCATCGCCGACCTCGTGCAGCGCTCGCAGCGCGATGAACGCGACTTGTCGCAGCTCGCCGGCGCGGCCCGCGAGGCCGCGAACGCCGCGGCGAGCTCCGCCGCGGCGCGAACCCAGCCCGATGCCGGCGTCATCCGCGATCTCGTGCAAGGCCAGACGGAGTCCTGGCCACCGGCTCAACCAACCCGCAGCGGCACATCCCCCGCCCCGACCACCGGCAAGCCCGCGTCCCAACCGACCCCCCCACCCCCCCCACCACCGGCAAGCAACGTGGACCTCTCGGCCATCAATAGATTGATCGACAGCGG
>JAIEQQ010000090.1 GCA_019747615.1 Phycisphaerales bacterium | reverse complement strand
GTGCCCTGGCTGCTTTGGTTGCCGATCTCTCGCGCGCCGAACTCGACGTTCTCAACCGTGATGAGCTTCGTGCCCGCGCTCAACCCGTTCGTGATGGTGATCCGCATGGGCGGCTCCGAGCCGGTGCCGAACTGGCACTACCCCGCCGCGGCTCTGGTGGCGATGGTGACATCCATCTGCGCCGCGTGGGCGTCGGCCAAGATCTTCCGCGTCGGCGTGCTGATGTACGGCAAGCCCCCGAACCTCGCGACGCTGTTCCGCTGGGTGCGGATGGCGTGAGGGACGTGGCGTGAGACATGAAACCGCCGCCCACTCTCCCCCGCTCTAGCGGGGGAGATGGCGAGTCCGCGAGCCAGAGGGGGCCCGAAGACTCCGCCGACTCCTGTGACTACGAGCAAACCGCAGCCCCGCCCTTTCCGCCGCCCATCGGCGCGTCCCCCAACCACGCCATGCGAATCAAGAACCAACCACCCAACCCCACCACGAAGAAGCCGCGCGCATCCAGCACGCCCGCCTTCGTTCCGCTCAATCGCCACGATCTCTACGAGATCTGCGTCCAGCGCCCCGAGGCGTTGATCCCGCTCCTGCGCGCGATTCACGCCGGCGAGCCGAAGGTGTTGGGCGAAGATTTCTGCGCCGGCGCCGCGTGCGCACGCCACTGGGTCAAGAGCATTCCCGCCGGCGTCGCCTATGTCGCGGATATTGATCCCGAGCCACTACGGCGCGTTCGCGCGTGGCATGTCGAGCAAACGCCGGAGGTCGCCCGCCGCCTGATCGCCAAGCGGCTGGACGTGCTGAAGAAGTCGGCCAGCGGGGCGCGATCGTGCGACGTGCTGTTCACCGGCAACTTCTCGATCGGCGAGATCCACAGCCGCGATGACCTCGTGAGCTACCTCAACCGCTCACGCAATCGCCTCAAGCGCAACGGCGTGCTCATCTGCGATACCTACGGCGGCGAAACCGCCTTCACCCGCGGCAGCGTTCAACGCATCCACCCCGTCCCGCCAGCACTGACCGGCAGCCGCGCGAGCACCCGCGTGCGTTACACGTGGCAGCAACGCACCGCAGACCCGCTGACCGCCCGCGTCGAGAACGCCATCCACTTCCGCGTCGAGCAGGGCGGTGAGATCGTCCAAGAGCTCACCGACGCGTTCGTCTATCACTGGCGACTCTGGAGCGTCCCGGAGCTGCGCGACGCGATGCTGGAGGCGGGGTTCAGGCGCGTGGAGATCTACGCCCAGTTGATCGACGCCGAGGACTCCGAAGGCAACGCCTACGCCCACCCCGTGACGGACCCGAGCGAGCTGGACGAGAGTTTCATCGTGTGCGTCGTCGGGCGGGGGTAAAGGCAAATGGCCAAATGGCCCAATGGTCAAATTGCCAAATGGTCGGATCGCCGAGAGACTGGGCTCGCACGGCCGCAAGAGTGCAACCACAGGGGTCCGTTCGGATACACCTATCGTTGCGCGGGTCTGTCCGCTTGTGGTGTCGTTCGCTGCTCCCTTTCACTGGAGATGAATATGTCGGATCGTTCCGCTCGCCGTTGCTCGGTCGCCGTCGTTTCGTGCATTGCGCTCGCGTTCGGCGCAGGTCTCGCGTTTCCGGCGCAGCTCCTGGGCGCTCCGACCATCGGCTTCATCGAGCTTGACGGCCCGATCAACTCGCGCCGCCCGCACACCAGCCCCTTCATGCTCGGCGGCGGCAAGGGCATGCACATGTCACAGCTTCGCGCCGCGTTCAAGAAGGCGAGCGACAACGCCGACCTGAAGGGCGTCGTCATCCGCATCAAGGACGCGGAGCTGACCCGATCCAACATCGACGAACTCGGCGATCTGATGGACGCCTTCCGCAAGACCGGCAAGAAGATCCACGTCTACAGCGAGAACTACTCCACCCCCGAGATGCTCCTGGCCTGTCACGCCGACGAAGTCATAATCGAAAAGGGTGGCGGCGTCATGATCCCCGGCATCTATGTCGAAGAGATGTACCTGGCCGACATGCTCCGCTGGGTCGGCGTCACGCCCGACTTCGTGCAAGTCGGTGATTACAAGGGCGCCAGCGAGATGATGGCCAACGCCAAGCCCAGCGAGGCGTGGAACCAGAACATCAACGGCCTGCTGGACTCGATGTACGCCGACATGCGATCGACCATCGGCACCGGCCGAAAGCTCTCAGCGCAGCAGGTGGACAAGGCGCTGGACACCGCGTGGATGGCCAGCGATGAGGACGCCAAGCGCGTCGGCCTCGTCGACTCCATCGTCGATCTCGCCGAGCTCGAAACGCACCTCAGCACCGCCTACAGCGGCCAGATCGAGTGGGAGAGCGACCTGCTCCCGGATCCGCACAAGGACCTCGCCGCAGAGATGGGCAACCCCTTCATGATGTTCAGCAAGCTGATGGAGAAGCCCAGCTACGAGCCCAAGCGCAGCACCATCGCGGTCTTGCACATCGACGGCGCGATCGTCGACGGCGAGAGCACCAGCGGCGGCCTCATGGGCGGCGAGGGCTCCGTCGGCTCGCGCACGCTCCGGCGGGCCCTGCAAGACATCGAATCCAACGACAAGATCAAGGGCCTCGTCGTCCGCGTCGATAGCCCCGGCGGCAGCGCCATCGCCAGCGAAATGATTTGGCAAGGCATCAAGCGCGTCGCCGCCGGCTCCAAGGTCGGCGATGAGGTCAACCCGCCCAAGCCCGTCTTCATCTCCGTCGGCGATATGGCCGCCAGCGGCGGGTTCTACTGCCTCGTCGCCGGCGATCGCGTCTACGTCAACCAGTCCAGCATCGTCGGCTCCATCGGCGTCGTCGGCGGCAAGATGACCCTCGCCGGCGTCATGGAAAAGCTCAAAATCAACACCGTCTCCCGCTCCCGCGGCCCGCGCGCGAGCATGTTCGCCAGCATGACCCCCTGGACCGAAGCCGAGAAGGGCCTCGTTCGCCAGAAGATGACCGAGACCTACGACCTGTTCACCAAGCGCGTCACCAGCGGTCGACCGGGC
Organism: Phycisphaerales bacterium; assembly: GCA_019747615.1. The sequence goes on along the minus strand of JAIEQQ010000090.1, from coordinate 8,200 downwards.
ATCGATCTCAAGCAGACCGCCGAGGGGCGACTGTTCACGGGCGCTAAGGCCGTGGAACTCAAGATGGCCGACCAGATCGGCACGCTCGATGACGCGATCGGTGACCTGGCCAGCAAGATCGGGCTCAAGGACGGCGGCTACGACGTGATGGACTACCCCGCGCCGAAGTCCCTCCAGGAAGCACTCGAGGAAATCATGGGCCAGTTCGGCGCCAGCGCCCACGCGCCCGGCGCGTCGATGATCGCCGGCCCCGGCCTGGGCTCAGGCATCGTTTCAACCATCCGCGCCACTGCGGTCGAACTGCTCGGCCCCGCCGCGGGCCGCCAGATCACGTCATCTCTGGATGCGATGCTCCAGATGCGCCGCGAGCCGGTAATCCTGACCTCGCCGCGGGTGCTGATCTTCGGTTGGTGAGCCCTACGCCCGTGTTTGACCTCTTGACCATTTGACCCTTGGTCGTCTGACCATGCGGTCATTTGGCCATTTGGCCATTTGGTCATTTGACCATTTGGCCATTTCCTACATCGCCCCGCCGTCAAACAAAATCCGCTCCCGCTTCCGCCGCGGGTCCGGCTCCGGCACCGCCGACAGCAGCGACTGCGTGTAGCGGTGCTTCGGCGCGTTGATGATCTCGTCGCGCGTGCCGGTCTCCACGATCTTGCCCTTGTACATCACCGCGATCCGGCGGCACATGTGCTGAATCACCGCCATATCGTGGCTGATGAACAAGTAGCTCAGCTTGAACTCACTCTGCAAGTCGCTCAGCAGGTTCAGGATCTGCGCCTGGATGCTCACGTCCAGCGCGCTGGTCGGCTCATCGCACACGATAAACCGCGGCTTCAGCGACAGCGCCCGGGCGATGCCGATGCGCTGCTTCTGCCCGCCGCTGAACTCGTGCGGGTACCGATCCGCCGCGGCTTTGGGCATGCCGCAACGCTGCAGAATCTCCTCGATCTCATGCCGCAGCCGATCACGATCGGTCACGATGCCGTGCACCAGCAGCGGCTCGCCGATGATCGACGAGATCCGCATGCGCGGGTTGAGCGAGCCACCGGGATCCTGAAAGATGATCTGCATCTGCCGCCGGAGTTGGCGCAGCGCGTTCGGCCGCGCGCCCAGGACATCCTGCCCATCAAACTTCACGGTGCCGCCGGTGGCGGGGATGAGCCGCAGGATCGTGCGGCCAACGGTCGTCTTGCCGCAGCCCGACTCGCCGACAAGCCCCAGCGTCTCGCCGGGCAGAACGTCAAACGAAATGCCGTCGACCGCCTTGTGATGCCCAACCACCCGCTGCAGCAGCCCACTGCGAATCGGAAAATGCGTCTTCAGGTCCGTCACCGACAGCAGCGGAGCCGCCGCGGCTGACGACGGCGAAAGCGTCGCCGCTCCGGTCCCTGAACCCGGCGTGTGCTCGCGGCTGGATGACGTGTCGGTCGCAGTCAGCATGGCAAATGGTATCGGCGTAGTGCAGGGCAGGTGCGACCAAGCGCAATGCGGGCGAGACGACCATTGAATCCCCGAAGGTCCGCCGCGAGCACCCCGCCCCCAGCCCGCGTGACTTCGTGCAGCATCACGCCCTGAACCGCTCGGGCACAAAGCTCGCATCACTCGCCTCGTTCACCGCCAAGCCGATCTGGAACTTCATCACCTCCGGCGCCACCGGCGGGCGATAGTCCAGCAAACTCGCCCGCAGCGCATCCAGCGGCGACAAGTTCTGCGTGCGCGAAGCCCGATACACCTTGACCGCCAGAGCCTCCGCCGCGCCGGGCGTCAACAGATCCGGCACCAGCGTCGGCCCGTCGCTCCGTGGCGGGTCGCCCGGCGCTGTTTGCTGCAGAGTTTCGAACGCTGACGCATCCAGAGCCAAGCCACGCTTCTTGAGCAGGGCTCGCATCAACGCGAAGCCCGCCTGCGGCGTCGTCGTCGGAAACAGAGGCACCTTGACATCCACGCGCCCGGGGCGCTTCAGGTCCACTTCGATGAGGTCAGGCCGGCTGCTGGCCAAGACCCAGACGATCTTGCCGCGGTTTCGCGTGTTGCTCATCTCCTCGGCCATCATGGAGTAGACGCGCCCGCCGACGCCGCTATCGCCGCTGTCGGCGGTTCGACGCCCGAGGGCCTGATCGGCCTCGTCGATGAACACGTAGCACCGCCCCAGCGCGTGCAGCAAGCGGAAGATGGTCTCGAGATTGCCCTCCGTGCTGCCGACCCACTTATCGCGGAAGTTCTTCAGCTTGACGACCGGCACGCCGGCGCTGCCGGCGAGGCACTCGACCATGTACGTCTTGCCGGTACCGACCGGGCCGCAGAAGAGGTAGCCCATGGGCATCGCGCCCAGGTCGTTCTGCTGCCAGAGCTGGATGTCTTGCGTGAGCCATTGCTTGATGGCGTCTTGGCCGTGCAGATCGTCCAGCGAGCGATCGGGCTGGATGAAATCGATAAGCCCCTGCGTGTCTTTCTCCACCAGCTCGCGCTTCAACGCCGCCAGATCGCCCGGCGTGATCACTTCGCTCTTGTGCTGCTTGGTCTTGAGCATCCCCTCGACCGCCGAGAGCGTCGCGCCGGTGAGCTGGGCCGCCGGCTGATCGAGATTCTGCGCAAAGCCCTCCAGCGCCTTGGGAAACCCCGGCGCCATCGCCGTCAGCGCGCTCTGCAAGTCTGCCGTCCGCGGCAGCGGAATCTCAATCCGCGCCGCACGCGGGTTGTTCACGATCAACGGGTGCAAGTCGCTCAGGTTCTCCGTGATCAGAAACGTCGCCAGCGGATGATCCGCCAGCACCTGATCGCTCGCCCAATCACGGATGTGCAGCGCCAGCGCCGAAAGGTCATACGAAACGCCGCCACGCACCGACGGCACAATCAGATTCGCTGAGCGAACAAACACGCCCACCTGCGTGCGCTTCTGCGTCAGCCGGTAGAGATTCGCCACGTACCGCAGATACTGCGTGATCGCCTCAATCGCCGCACGCGGCTCCTTCGGCAGCGCGCCGCCGCTGGCCTTGAACGCCGGCCACTGCTGAAACAGATCGCCGCCCTTCTCGACGCGGATGCCGTTGCCGAGGTCGTAACTGAGCACGACGTCGAAGCGAGGGAGCAATGCAAGGCCGATGAAGTCTGTGAGTGAGCCGAGTCGCTGGGGCTGCGCTGGGATCGGCGCGGCGCCTTGCGTCGCGCTGGTGGCTGGCAGCAACACGCGATCGTGAACGTTGCCGTGGAGGATGAACTGGCCCGCGGCGCCGGACTCATACTGGAGAATCAGGTTCGCCGCCCACTGGGGCAGCGCGGCGGGCGAGGGGGCGGCGGGTGATGGGGGGAGAGGGCGGTTCATGGTGGGGGGAAGGGATCAAGGGATCAGGGGTTCAAGGGAGCCCTGAGCGCAAGCTCAGGCTTCAGCCGTGCCACAGACCCGGTTTCGGGTCGGCGCTGCGATCAGGAAAGGTCGACGACACAGAGCACGCAAAGGGTGAACAGGAATGCAAAGGCAACACAGGATTCGTACACGGAGGAAACGGAGATCACGGAGGAACACGGAGGGAAGTCGCGGCCCGCCACACGATGTGCTCACTGTCGCTTTGTCGATACACAACTCTGCCACTTGCCACTTTGCCTCTCCTCTCCGTGTTCCTCCGTGATCTCCGTCTGCTCCGTGTACGAATCGTCTCGTCGTCAATTCTGGAGTGCCTGTTGGCTTGTGCCGAACGTTTGGTCGAGGTCGGCGATGGCGTCGCTTCGGTTGCCGTAGATGCTGGCGTCCATGAGTTGGCTGGCCAGTTCGATGTTCACGTTGATGGCGGTTGGCGCGCTGTTCATGGTGGCCTCGTCGAGCGCGACATCGACCTGGGCCTCGACGCGGCGGAGGTCCGAATCGATCTCCGCCTCGGTCTGTTCGCGCGTTGAGAGGCTCTCCAGTCGCTTGTTGAGCAGATCGAGCGTGGCCTGTCGGCTTTGGCGCATCGAGGATGAGAGCTTCTCGGAGGTGAGTTCCTTCTCGATGGACGCCGCTTCGACGCGGAGTTGGCCGCCGTCGATCTCGTCCTGTCGGTCGGCGAGGGTTTGGCGGGCGATGAGAAGCTTGAGGTAGACCCACTGCAAGCGGTCCAGCGCCTCGCCGGTGGTGCGCATGGAGAACTCGTCAGCGCCCGTGCGCCGGTGCGAATCCAGCACGCGCCCGCAACGTTGCATGAGCGTGGCGAGGCGCTGACGGGCTTCGGAGTCCAGCGAGGCGATGAGGTCGGCTCGTTTGGTGAGGGCGGCGCTGCTGCCGCGCTGCTGTTCGATCGCGTCAACGAGCCTGCGAAAGCGCGGCGTGCTTGCAAGCACAAAGCAGAACGCCCCGATCAGCCCCGCGCCCAGCGGCCACAGAAATGGGAACCCCGCAAAACCCACGACCAGAAACGCCACCGCGCTCAGCACATTCACCGGCAGCGCGCCAAGGCCCGGCACCCGCGGCCTCACCAAGTACGCGGCTTTGAGATAACGATACATGGGGGAGGGGAGCGGTCAGCCTTCTGGGGGCAGCTTTCAGCAAGCAGTGGTGAGTGGTCAGTTTTCAGCAGGCGAGAGAGCGTCCTCGTCCCTCGTTCCTCAGCACGTTCTGTTGAGTCCGTCAACTGTTCTTCAGCCCGGAGGGCTGCCCGAAAGTAGCCGGGGGTGGAAGCGAGTCTTCGAGCGACACCCCCGGAATAGTCGCTCATCTGCGTGGCACCCTGAAGGGGTGCTCCTTCAGAGGCCGTTTCAACAGACCATCCTCGGCTCTCTCCGCTCACGCCTTCTCCGGCTCCGCCTCGCCCGGGCCCATGGACTTTGTCGCCGGCGTCGTGCTCGCCGCTGGCATTCCAGGCACGCTGATCCCCTCGGCCGCCGCGAAGTCGGCTAGCGCCTGATCCGCCAGTGCCTTCTGCTCCGCGTCCTTCAGGTACACCTCGCCCATGTTCATGCTGTCCTTCGCAACGCGCACACGACCGGCGGCCTTTTCCTTCTCTTCGGTCACCATCTCGTGCAGGCGGTTGAGCGTGTCGCCCGAGCCGCCGATCGACGAGATCATGCCGCTGGCCATCTCGGTGAGTTCCGCCGTGGCCTTCTTGACCTTCAGACCGCCCAGATCGCGCTGCAGCGATTCGATCTTCGCCTTCGCGGCGGAGATCGCCACATCCCGCGCCTTGTTCAAATCCTGATACGTCGTCTCGGCCTGGCCGAGCTGCGTGCGATTCTCCGTCAGCTCGCGCTGACAGGATTGCAGCCGAAGCGCATATTGCGCCGCGGCGTCGCGATTGCCGACCTTCAGGTTCGCCGCGGTCTTGGCCCGCAGCTCGCGCTCCTCGTTCTCGAGCTTCTTGACCTGGCTCATCAATCGTTCGCAGAGCCCGGCGTGAGACGCCAGACCCTGGTTGTACTGCGCGATCTGCTTGCGCAGGTTCTCTTTCTCGACCTCGAGCAAGGCCTCGGGGTTGCGGCGCTCAAGGCCGGAGACAAAGAGGCTGAGAAAGCCGCGGAACAGATTGCTGATGCGTTTGAACACTCGAAGCTCCAGGTGCAAAGTTGTCAGTTATCAGTTATCAGTTGTCTTGCCGAATGCCTGATGCCCATTCCCCAGTGCCTTCCCCTCAGTTTCCTCGATTCCGTTGCCAGCCAATCAAGAGATTGTTCAGCACTTCCGGGCCGGGCTGCTCGCAAACGCCGGGCAGATCGACGCGCAGGCCGTAGGACTCCATCGTGGTGAAGGCGGATTCTGGAGACTTGATGGGGACCGCGACGTTCGCGGGCCGGAAGCCGTGGACGAGAGCCTGTGTTTGGACCGGTTCACTCAAGAGATAATCCAGAAACACCTGCGCTCCCGCGGCTTCCTGCTTGCTCGCCGACCGCAGAATGTAGTACGGGTTGTCGTTCCATGCGTTACGCTCCGGATACACCACCCGCAGCTTGCCCCAGCGCCCCTCGGCGTTCTTGACATAGTCAATCGCGTTGGCTTCGTAGACGAACAAGACGTCGTATGTGGAGGGCCCGCGCTGGACCATCTCTTCCATCATCTTGCCGGTCGAGTTCGAGAGCCCCGTGACCGCCCGCTGGAGTTTATTGGCCCAATCGGCGAACTTCGGCTCGGTGATATCCGCGAGCGTGAGCGAGTTGTTCTTCTCGTGGAAGTCGTACGCCAGCAACACCAGCGTCATCAGCCCGCTGTTGCTCTGATTCGGATGCGTGTGGCCAAACTTGAAAAAGCCCCACTCGGGCTTGGCTGCGATCGCGTTCCATCCGCCCTTCTCACTGAGGGCCTGCGAGATGGTTCGGAAGTTCAGCGCCTTGTACTTCTCGACGAACGCAAGATACCGCTCCTCCCACATGACAAAGACCATCGGGGTCAGGGCGAGGACTTCCTTCTTGACGATCGGCGACTCGCCGGAGTGCTTCATCTGCCAATCGGTCACGAGGTTCGCCTCGTAGAGCGAACTGGCCGGAGCCCAGACCGTGATCGGCGTCTCGCCCTTGACCACCGCCTGCGCGCCCTCGATCGAGCCCATCGGCAGCAGCTTCACAGCGACCTTTGCGCCAGCGGGAGTCTTCTGAAACTCTTCGACAGCCCAAGTCAGCCACCGGCGCTTCTCGGTGCCGTAGGCGATGGTGATGGTGACATTGGGCGTATTGGCATTCGCGGGCTCTGGCGTGGTGCGTGGGTCGGCGGGGGTTGGGGTGGTTGAGTTGGTGCTATTGGGGTTCGTTGGCGAGGTGCCCGCGCCGCCGGTCGCCGGGCGCGTGTATGCCCAGAGCGCATAGGCCCCGACGAAGCAGGCGCCGATGAACAGCAGCACAAAGAGCTTGCCCAGGATCGTCAACTTCGGGTCGTCTGACATGGTTGGAGAGCTTCCTCAGCGAGAAATTCGGGCCTGATCGGGCCGAGACTTGGGTGGTGATCGGATAGATTCTAGAAGAACGTCGCGATTTCCTTGAAGACCGTGCGGATGTTCTGCGGCGTGCCCTTGTAGAACTTTGCCTGTGTCGCTTTGGCGATATCTTCGAGCTGTTTGGCGTTGGCCTCGTTGCCGTAGCCGATGGTGAAGATGCGGATCGAACGTTTTTCCTCGTCGCTGCGGACTTCTTCCAGCAGTTGCGTGATGCTCTTGCGGCTGTCGGTGTCCTCGCCGTCGGTCAGGACGATGATGGCCGAGATGCGGTCGGACTTCTGGCGCTGCTGGAGATGTGTAAACGCCGCGGACACCGAGTCAAACAACGCCGTGCCGCCATCGGCCATCAGTGAGACGGCCTGGGCCGACAGCTTTGCGCGCTCGTCCTTGAGGCGGACCTCTTCGGCGAGCCAGACCTGGCGGTTGCTGAAGGCCAGGAAGCTGAAAACATCCTCATCGCCGAGCATCTCCAGGAGCTGCTGCGCGCCGGCGCGCGCGTTCTGGATGCGCTGGTCCTTCCTCATGCTGCCGCTGGTGTCCATGACGAGCACGACGTGGCTCTTCTTCTTGTGCTGCTTCCAAAGTTCTATAACACTGTTGATGGTCTCCGCCGACGGGGTCTGGAGCGTCGTCTTGGGCTCGGCGGCGTTGACGCCGTTGGCCGCGGTAAAGGGTTCACCGAGCGGAATTGACACGTCGCTGGGCCGGAAACCGAATCGCAGGGCCGCCTCCTGCTGCGGGCGATCCAGCAGATACGCGATGTACTTCTTCGCGGCGTCCTTGTGCTCCGGCGTCACCCATGGCCGGTTGATGATCCCCACGGGGTGCTCAGACCAGAACGTTCCCTCTTTGGGGTAAATGGCGACGACCGGGAAGGGCAGGGTGTATTTCGCCGGGTCCGCCGCCTCGATCACGACGCTCTCATACAGCACGGCCGCCGAGAGAAACTCTGGGCCTGAGGAGAACATTTTTCGGCCAAAGAAGCCGGTGGATTCGCCGTAGTGAACGATGCCGCGCTGAACATCGGTCATCAGATCGATCACCGGCTTGGACTGCACGTCGGCGACGGTGAGGTCGTTGAGCTTGCCGGCACCGGCGTAGGCCTGAGCGATGATGGCCATGAGGCCGGAGTTGCTGTACTCCGGGTGCGTGTGCCCGAACTTAAAGCGGCCCCACTGTGGGAACCCGTACTTCGCCCAGCCCTGGTCCGACTTGGTCAGTGCGATGATGTCCGACCAGCCGATGGGCTTGTTCGGCCAACCCAGGGCCTCGGCCATGGGCTTCCACATCGCGATGACCACGGG
>JAIEQQ010000578.1 GCA_019747615.1 Phycisphaerales bacterium | reverse complement strand
CGATGAGCACGCGCTTCTCCTGCTTGCTCTGCGCCAGCGTCGCGTTCAGGTCTTTCTCGGTCTGAAGCACGCTCACGCCGCCCGCGGCTGCCGGCGCCTTGGGCTGCATCGCGCCGGCGACATCGGGCGAAGACACGTGCATCGCCCCGCTCCCGGCGAGCGCTGCGATCACGCCCGCTGTGAGTTTGAAGCGCCGCAGGCTCGGCCACGCCGCGGATCGCACCGAGTCTGGAAGCAACTGAATGGGAGTCATGCTCACAGGATAACACGATGCGCCGGTAGGGAACTTCCGCCATCGGAGCCGCTCGGCCCTTCGTTTCCGACCCGTCGCATGCAGCCGAACTATGCTGTTCCTCTGCATCAGACCACCAAACCAAATCCGCGGCGGTCTCGCCGCGACTTGATCGGGGTGCCCCATGTCAACCGAAGTACCAAAGCGATCTCGCCTCAAGACAATTCTGCTCATCTCCGCTGGCGCGGTCCTCGCGCTGCTGATCATTGGCGTGCTCCTGCTGCCGACGATCGCCTCGTCCCTCGCCCCCGGGATCATCGAGAGCCAGGCCGCCAAAGCGATCAAGGGCACCGTGAAAGTCAAGGGCGTATCGGTCTCCTGGTCCGGCCCGACGACGATCGAGTCGCTGGAAGTGCTTGATGACGCGGGCAAGACGGTCGCAACGGTCCGCGCCCAGAGTTCGCTGGGCATTCTCAGCGCCCTGGGCTCACTTCAAGATCTTGGAACGCTCACGCTCTCGGGCAAGGCCGACATCATCTCACAGACGCTCGCCGACGGCCGCTCGACCAGCAACCTGATGCGCGCCGTCGAGCCCCGCCCGCAACCAGCGCCGCCGGTGTCATCGTCCAGCGCCAGCTCCGGCGCACCGCAGATCAAGGCCCAGATCGACATCACATCGATCGACGTCGCGTTCACGCAGCTCGACGCCAAGGGCGCCGAGGTGGCCAAGGGCCAGATCGCCGGCATGAAGGGCTCGGTCGCGATCGACACCCTCAAGGCGTCCGCCGCGACCGGCTCGCTCGACGCCAAGCTCAGCGCGAGCGTGATCAGCAGCGGCGCGACATCGCCCCTGACCATCGCCGCCAAAGTGTCAGACTTCATTAGTCCCGCCGGGGCGTTCCAGTTCTCGCTCGCCAAGCTCGATGTCGCCGCGGATGCCCAGAAACTCCCCGTCGCGCTCGTCGATGCGCTCAGCGGCACGCCCGGATTGCTCACCGATGCGCTCGGCGACACCGCCTCGCTCAAGCTCATGGCCAAGGGCAGCCTCAGCAATCTGAACGCCGACCTCTCGCTGCAAAGCGCCAACACCACCGCCGACGCGGGCCTCAGCATCGTCGATTCGCGCCTCACGCTCACGCGCCCCGCGGCTGTCGATCTCGCCTCGACACGGTTCCTCTCGCGTCTGCCGCAGGCCCAAAAGGCCCTGTCTGACGCCGGCGCAAACATCGAAGCGTTCCCCAGCGCCAAGCTCTCGGTCACCGATCTTCGCGTCAAGCTCCCCGGCCCCGGCGGTGCGATCGACCTCCGCTCCAGCGCGATCGCCGCGACCGTGCTCATCGGCCCCGCGTCGGCTCGCGTGCGCATGCCGGAGGCGGGCGCCGGCGCGAGCACAGCCGCCAGCGCGCCGACTCGTCTCGTGCAGACCACACCCGTTGACATCCGCATCACGTCCACCGACCTCGCCACTGCGGTCGCACTGGCGATGCAGCCCGTGCAGATTCGCATTGATTCAAGCGACGCCGGCGAGATCACGCTGAACGCGACCGCTCAAGCGCTCGCCACCGACACCGGCGCTCCCCGCGCCGTGCCCGGCTCGCTCAACGCCGATGCCGTGGTTCGTTCGCTCGATCTGCGCCTCGTCCAGCCGTTCATCGCGGCCGCCAATCTGCCGGTCGACCTGATCCGCGACGCCGGCCCCCGCGCCGAGATCACACTGAACGTCCGCACCATCGAGGGCCAGCCCGGCGTCATCAACTCCACGCTCGCGCTCAACGCCGAGCGCATGAACATCAACGCCGATCTTCGCATCACCGAGACGTCGATCGAATCACCCACCGGCGCGACGATCCGCGTCAGCGCTCTGGCACCGATCATCAACAGCGCTCTCAACGCCCCCGGAGCAACCGTCGCACCGTCAAGCGGCGGCGCGCCCGCGGCGCAGACCGTTCGCGTCTCCGGCATCGGCCCGCTGGATATCAGCGCGAAGTTCAAGGCCGCCCGCCCCTTCGCACTCGACACCTTGGACATCACCGCCCAAGCCAAGATCGGCGCGATGACGATCGACATCGAACGCCCCAATCTCCCGGCCGAAAAGTTCGATCTGCGACCCTCGACGTTCGCGATCGTCGGCACGCCCAAGTCCGATCCGCGCGTCACGCTCGATTCATCCATCGGCACCCGCGCCGGCGACGCCCTCATCAAAGCCGATCTCACCCTCCGCGGCGTCTCGCCTCCATCGAGCAACGCACCCGCCGAGCCGGCGATCTACGCCCTCGGCACACGCCGCGTCGTCGGCAACATCTCGATCACCGACCTGCCCACCGCCCTGGTCTCGGCGTTCATGCCCGCCGCGCCCGGCAAGCCGGATCTCGCCAGTCTCCTTCGCGACAGCGTCGGCCCGCAGGTGAACATCACCGCCGCATTCCGCACCGATGCGAAGAACCAAGTCGCCGAACTCGCTGTGCGATCACCGAAGCTCACGGTTGATTCCGGCGCGACGCTCGCGCCGCAGCGGGTGTCGATCGCCGAGACCGTCGCCACGCTCCGTGCCGATGACGTGACCGTCGGCGCACTGACCACGTACCTTGATCTGGTCTCGAGCGGCTCGGATCGCCCGCGCATGGCGCAGCCTTCGACGCTTCGGCTGGCGGTGAGCGCAGTGACAATCCCGACCAATGACGCCGGCTTGAACTTCGCCGGCGCTGGCGATGCAGTCGCAACGGTCGCGATTTCGACCGATTCGCCGCTCATCGTCCGCGCCCTTCCGCTCGGCGAAGGCCGCACCCTTGATGGTGGCCTTGCCAACATGCGAGCCAATGTCGCCATGCCGGTCGCCGCGATCGGCGCGGCTGGCGCCCGCGGCTCCGCGGGCCCGCGTGTCAAAGCCACCGCCGGCGCCGACCTCGTTCAGGCCGGCGCCAACACCTCGCCCGTCGCGTCGTTCACCGCCGAGCTGGACTCCGACGCGGCGTTTGGCGACATGCGGGCCAAGGCCCAGATCAAGGGCCTGGACACCGCTCGCGCCGATCAACTGCTGAACCAGCCCGGCATCGTCTCGGGCGCGCTGGGCAAACTCGCCGAGTTCGAGCTCACCGCATCGCCCGCAACCACATCGACACCCAATGCGCCCACATCGCTCGATTTCGCGCTGGCCATCCGCTCCGATCGCCTCGTGACCACGCAAATCCGCATCACGCAGGGCGCCGATCGCTTCGAGCTCGCCCAGCCGATCGACCTGACATGGACGATCGATCCCGCCTTCGCAAATGCGACGTTCCTGGCTCCGAAGCGCTCCGCGCAAAACACGCAGGCCTCGGCCACCATGTCGCTCGTTGACCCGGTGGTGATCAAGGCTCGCATGGCCCGCCTCGCCCTCTCTCGCGCCGCGGCGTCGAGCGACACGACCGCCGGCCCGTTCAAGTCCGGCATCTTCGCCATCGATCTGTCGATGGAGATCCCGTCACTGAAGCTTGAGACACGCCAGCCCGGCGCGCCCGCCGCGGAGCGCATCAGCCTCAGCACCATCACCGGAAGCGTCAAGTCCGAGGGTGCCAGCGTGCTGAGCACCGCCCTTCGCGTCGCGAGCGTTGACGGCTCGCCGACGCCGATCTCCGTTGACGCCAAGCTCGCCAACTACACCAGCGCCGGCGGCGCGATCGATCTGGCCCGCGCGACGATCAACGCCGATGTCAGCGCGCCCAGCGTGCCGACCGCGTTGATTGACAAGCTCGCCAGCTCCGGGCGTCAGCTCACGGACTTACTCGGCACGCAGATGTCGCTCAACGTGAAGGCTCGCGACTTCGCCCCATCAGGCGGCCTCGGCACGGGCGAGGGCTCGCTCAACGCCAAGTTCGTTTCGGTCAAGCCGCAAACGGCCGCTGCCGCACCGGAGAATCCCAGTGCGCCCGCCAACCGCAACAACCCACGCCAGCCCGCACAAGCCGGCGCAGCCCAGGCGACCCTCGAGCAGCAAGCCCTGCTTGAGATCGCCGGCCCCGTTCGGAACGGCGCGCTCCGCGTGCAGAGCACCGCGCCGCTGAACATCTCGCTTGCGCAGTTTGATTTCGGCTCCGACACCAAGGTCCTGGGCATGCTCCCGCTGTTTGCAAAGGTCCGCAAAGAGGCCGGTTCATCGCTGACGCCCACGCGCCCCGCCGGCCTGAACACGCCCGGGCAACCCGCCGCCGTCGTTGCCCCGCCGGTGATCGATCGGCCGCTGAGCATCACCAGTCGCGATCTCGTCCTGCCCACCGATGGCGATGCCTCGAAGCTCAACGGCGTGCTCCGCGTCGATCCGGGCCGCATCGACTACATCTTCAAGCGCCAGCTCGGCCAGTTCCTGGACTCGACCATCTTCGCCGCCCGGGGCAACGACCAACTTCCCATCCCCGCGTTCGACATCACCATCGTCAGCGGCATCGCCACCTACCAGGATGTCAGCCTGCCGATCCGCAACTTCACCTTCAAGGCCGAGGGACGCGTGGACCTGGTCACCAGCACGATCGACGCGGTGATCTACATCCCCACCGCCGCCGCGAGCCAGAGCCTGATGTCCAAGCTCAACGCCGACCTCGGCTCGGGCTTCGGGCGCATCCTGCCCGACGTCATCTCCGAAGGCACGATGGTCCCCATCCGCGCCCGCGGCCCCATGAGCGACCCAGAATACTCCCTCGACGTCGAACTCTTCTTCAAGAACTTCGGCAAGCAACTCAACCCCGCCAAACTCATCGACAACATCGGCAAGGGCATCGGCGACTTGTTCAATCGAGACAAGGACAAGAAATAGCAGTCATCCGCCAGTGGTCAGTCTTCAGTCTTCAGTCTTCAGCCTTCAGCCTTCAGCCTTCAGCCTTCAGCCTTCAGCCTTCAGCCTTCAGCCTTGGGCCTTGAGCCTTGGGCCTTGGGCCCTTTAGCCTACAGCCTGCTCCGTTGAAACCTCCCGCGTTCTTCAGCCCGGAGGGCTGCACGCCAGTAGCCGGGGTGTGGAGCGAGTCTTCGAGCGACACCCCCGGTACGCGGCCTTGAACTTCTGTACCCCGAAGGGGTACACGTCGCTGGCTCCACGCCACGCCACAACGAACTGGGTGCAAATCAATCGCGGCAACATCCGTGGGTTTCGCTAGCGGACTTGTTTCATGCGGCTTCCCACGATTGCCGATTGCCGAATCCCGATTGCCGTTCGAGCTCAGCACGGCCTTCAGAACGAGCAGCCACCAAAGAAGATGCTGAAGAACAGGTTGTAGTCCGCCTCGGTCACGCCGTTGTTCACCGCCAACACGCCAAATGGCGGCAGCGGCGTGCCGTCGTCGTTGGCGATGTCGCACACCGGCAGCGTGTCGAAGAAGTTCGCGAAGAACAAGTTGTAGTCGCCCTCGGTCACGCCATTGTTCACGCCGCCGCTCACGCCGATCGGCGGCAGCGGGCTGCCGTCGTCATTGGCGATGTCCGCGGGGTTGCAACGCGCAGCCGCTGCGACAGCGAACTCGAAGGCGCCGATGTCAACGATCGCGCCAGATCCGACGCCCGTGTTCGCGTTCGGCGCATCGCTCCTGCGAGGCTGGCCATCAAAGTCCACCAGCGTGTCCGCCCGCACCGCGCCGTTGTCGCCGGCATCGATCGCCGGCGATCCAGGCAGAAGGCGGAAGTCACGCGCCGCGGCATTCACAAACAGGGGGTCCGCCGCGAACACGCTGGGCCCAGCCCCCGCGAAGCCCTCGTCGATGATGCTGTAGCCGGCGGTGGGCACCGTCGGCTCAAGGCCCGGCAGCAGATCAGTCAGCGTGTTGAGCGCGACGATGCTGTTGGTCAGCGTGTAGCTGCCGGGTGCGAGCACCCCCTGCATCCGCAAGCCGATGGCGTTGCGCGTGAGCGTCAGGTTGCTCATCGTCATCTGATCCGGCGGCGAGCCGGGCTCGTCACCCTCGATCGACCGCACCTCAAGCCCGTCGCGTCCCGACTCTGCCGCGATGACGTTCGACAGGTCCGCCCGACCGCCGCCGGACAAGATGACCGTGATCGCGTTGCGGATCGTCTCGATCATCGAGACACGATCAACACGGAGCGTCGAGCCGTTCTGAACGAGGAAGTTCATGCCCTCGTCGCCGCCGATCGCCTGAACATCGCTGATCACAACATTGGCATTGCTGAGCGCAAAGACCCCCAAGCTCCCGTCGGGCATCTCGCTCATGCGACAGCCCTCGACTCGGAGCCTACCACCGCCATCCAGGAACGCTTCGACGCCGTTGGTGACGACATTTCGAAACGTTGAATTGCGAACCACGGTGTTCGCGTTCACGCCGCCAAACAGCAACACGCCGCCTCGCCCGCCCTCCTCGCCCCCGGCCTCGTCCTGAAAGTCGCAGCCCTCGATCAGAGCGGAGTCGCCCGGCCTGCCTTGCGTGATCGTCAGCGTGCCAAACAGCCGGCGGTTGTCGCGGAACGTTGTGTCTGTGACCGAAAGTTGCAGCGGAGCGCCAGGTCCCGAGTAGATGACGGCCAGCGTGTCGGTGTTGCTGGCGAACGTGCTGGAATCAACCGTCAACGAGCCGGCGCCCGGGCTGACGATTCCAAACCGACTGCCCGAGACCAGGAGCGTGTTGAAGCTCACGCGCGTGTCGCTCATCGTCAGCGAGTTGGACGCCCCGAACCAGCACCCAGCCGCCGCCGCGCCGACCTCCGACGAGAAGTTGTTGTCCAGCACACATCCATCAAGCGTGACCGAGCTGCCCTGCTCCTACCAGAGGCCCGCGCCAAGCGCGGCTCGGTTCTCCGTGAACGCGACATTGGTAAAGATGACCCGACTCGACGACACAAACACCCCGCCGCCGAACGCCGTCGGCCCGAAGGGCCAGCATTCGGTCTCGAGTACCGTGCCGCGCCCGCCCTTGATCGTCAGCCCGCGGATGAAGACCGGCAGGCCGGAGACCCCACTGATCGAAAGTGTCGAAGCCTGGGCCGCCTCCGCATCGAGCGTCGCCGCCCCGCCGCCGTCGATCGTAATCGACTTGCCGTTGATGGAGAACGAACCGGTGTAGGTGCCCGGAGCAAGGCGAATGACATCGCCGCTCGCCGCGGCGTCGATCGCGCTCTGCAAACTCGTGAACTGGCCCGGCACCAACAGCTCCGCCGCCGTGACGCTCGAACCTCCCCCAGCGAGGGCCAAAAGCAACGCGGGCGCGATCGTCCTGGTCACACAGAGTGGTCGAAAGATCGGCATCGAAAGGCTCCTTTTCAGTGGTGCGGGGCGATCGCCAGATCGACCCAGCGATGAGTTCAGACATGTGCGGGCGGCGAATCGATTCTCTCAGAGATCATTCTCTGAGAGATTATCGCCGATGTTTCTGGTCCTGACAACAAATCCGACGTAGAATTCCCCCGCGCTCATCTTGGGCGCGGCTCGCCCATGCCGAACTTTCTCCAAAATCCAGCCGAGCCCGGGCCGAAAGTCTCGCAGGCGGTCGAGGATGTCGCGGCGCGGCTCTGGGGAGCGATGCGCCGGGCGCTGGATGAGGCCGTGCCAGCTCCGCAGAGCATGACAAGCCTCCGCGAGCAACTCGGCTTGGACAAGACTCTGGCCAGTCGCGTCGGCCGCGCCGCTCGCTCGCCGGACGCGATGGAGGCCATGAGCCTCGGCCCCGGCGCGCCGGGCTATCGATTGCTCGTCGAGCGCCTGCGGCACCGCTCGCCATCGTCAGCCAATGTCGCGGCCCTCTCGGTCGCGATCGACGACCTTGAGCGCGCGTACACGTTTTTTCCCGATGGCAAGCGGGGCTTTGACGCCGCGATGTCCGGCTGGGTTCCGCAATGCCGCCAGCGGGGCGAGCGCCGGGCCCGACAGCAGATCTACCAGGCGACGCTCTTCCTGATGGGTGTCGAGGTGGATGTCGCGTATCAGGCGTATGTCTACTGGCCGTCGGCGCAGCGAGAGGGCATGGCCGACCTCGGCTTCGTCGAAGTGCGCCAGGACGTGCAACGCGCCAGCAACGGCGGGCGCGCGATCCTGACCGGCGTGCCGTACATCATCCCCGGAGCCGGCGGCCTGATCGGCGATGAGCGCGTCGAAACGCTGAGCGGCCAGTGCCCGACTGATGACGCGCAGATCGCTCTCCTGCCCGAGTTCTGCACCAGCCCGATGCCAGCACTTCAGACCCATGCCCGCGCCGGCGCGCTGCAACTGATCACTGCCGGCGATACGCCGCAGATCGGCCAGCGCCTCACCTCCACCGTCGCAGTGATCGGCCGCAATATCGAGCGTCAGCGCCGGCGCGGCAGCGATCGGGAGCACTCGCAGAACAGCATCGCCCTGCGAAAGCCCGTGCGGTTGCTCGTTGTTGATGTCCTGATCTGCGATCCGCTGGAGTTCGCGGCTCCACGCGTAACGGTCAGCGCCGTCGGCGCCGGCCCGCCGCCCCGATGGCCGGATGATGACGACCTCGGCACGCTGAACCAATCGCTGGAGTTCGTGTCGCTTGGGCGCCACAGCAGCGCGGACATCAGCCCCCTGGCCAGCCCCGAAGTCGCCAACGTTCCCCAACTCCTCACGCGACTGATCAGCGCGGCCAAAGCCCCGATCCAGACTTTTCGCGCCTATCGCCTCTGCATCGAGTATCCGATCCCGCACGCCCGCCACGTCGTCTGGGTCGAGCTGCCCGCGCCAGAAGATCACGCGCCGAACCCGGCCGGTCCGACCACCCAATGAAAAACACCCCAGCGCAATGCCGGGGTGTTCAATGGTGAGTTTCAGAAGAGCCCGTCACTCAGTGCCGATCCACTCAGCACTCAGAACTCATCGCTCAGTTCTCAGCACTCTGATTCAGAACGCGCAGCCGTTGAAGAAGATCGAGAAGAAGAGGTTGTAGTCGCCTTCGGTCACGCCGTTGTTGGTCTGGAGTGTGCCGAAGGGCGGCAATGGTGAGCTGTCGTCGTTGGCGATGTCACAGACCGGCAGCGCGTCGAAGAAGTTCGCGAAGAAGAGGTTGTAGTCACCTTCGGTCACGCCGTTGTTCGTGCCGCCGGCGATGCCGATCGGCGGGAGCGCCAAGCCGTCATCGAACGCGATGTCCGCAGCGTTGCATCGCAGCGTGGGCGGGGCGGTGAACAGGCCGGGGGCGTAGGTGGCGCCGCCGCTGGGGTTGACCGGGCCGATGCTCGAGGGCGCATAGGACGGGTAGGGCGTGGTGATCGGAGCATCAAACGTGCCCGACGCGATGTCGTAGATCTTGTGGGTGCCGCCGTTGCCCTGCACACCGTCGGAAAGAAGGAAGACCTTGCCACCGCCGACAGCCAGGCCGTCAACGTCGGTCGTGCCAGCGGGGTAGGTGAAAACGATCACGAGGGGTGCCGCGAGGTTTGAGGCGTCCAAGGAGTAGACGTTGCGGCCGCCGGTGTCATCATCATCGGCCATGAAAAACTTGTCGGACGCGGCGTCATAGTCGAAGCCATCAATGGTGAAGTCCGACGCGGGGGAGACTTCGAACGTGCGGACGAGCGTGGTCTGGCCGGTGGTGGTGTTGATCTCGTAGATGCCCTCGGGCTGGAGCGTGGCGCCGCTGCCGCTCTGGAGGCTCTTGACGCCGAAGAGACGGTTGCGGGTCGAGTCATAGCCGAGGCCGGTCAGCACGACGCCGTTGGCGTTGCTGACGGTGTTGTCGATCAGCGGGTTGATGCGGCATTGAGCGACGAACGTCGCGAGGGCGGTGTCATAGCTGATGGCATGCAGGTCGCTCCGCAGGCCGTTGGTCGTCACGGCGTACAGGCGGCGATTGGCTTCGTCCGCCGCGAGGCCCTGGAAGCCGGGGGCGGTGGCCGGGATGACGGGCGCCGCCAGCGGATCAAAGAACTGCGTGCTCACGCCGGTGGCGAGGTCGAGCTTGTAAACCAGTGCTGGGTTGGGATTGGGGACCGGGCCCAGAGCCGCGGGGCGCGTGATCGCGGTGGCGAACTGTCCGGCAGCGGTGGAGACGAACGCTGCAGAGATCGCGGCGACGGTGATGGCGAGACCGAGGGCTCGCGAGGATGGACATCCTGACATAAACAGACTCCTTGTTGGTGAAATGGCTCCGCGAAGGTGGGGGTTCGCGAAGCGGCGTCCGTCAGCATACGGGGCCGATCGATGCGGAGTTGCACGCAAGTCCCGAAATGCGGGAACCTTCGCAGAGTCGAGAAGAAACCCCACAGAGGCTGACAAATCGTCGAGCGATGTGCGCAGACAACGCTCCGAACGGAGATGAAGCACTGACAACCAGTGCAGGTACGGGTTGGTGAATGTACTTACGTCCCGCGACCATCGAGCACCAGCGAGATCGCGCGCCGCTGGGCGCTCGAGATCCCCAGTGAGTCAAGTTCAGAGAGCGACGCCCAGTGCCGCGTGCGTGTCTTGCGGACGCACGCCAGCGGCGTCGCAACGAGCACACGGAATCGCACGGTGCGATGCGTGGTCTGATGGATGAACTCGATCGGCGAGTCAGGCGACGCGCCCGGCCCGGGCTGGATCGTGAGCGATCGCATCTGGGCGAAGGCGTTCACGTCGCTGCGCGATGGCCACTCGTCCGCCGATTCGAGCGTCGGCAGTTGCCACATGTTGGACCACATGCCTTCGCTCGGTCGTTGTTCTAGAAGTATCCGACTGCGAGAATCACGCGCCAGGAGGCTGATGCAGAAGTGCTCGCTGGGCGGGCGGACCTGTTTCGGGCGCGGGATGGTCTGCCACAGGCCGTCGCGGCTCGCACATCGAGGCGCGATCGGACAGCGATCGCACACCGGTCGCGAAGGCGGCGCAAGGCAGACGGTCGCGCCCAGCTCCATCAGCGCTTCGTTGAAAACACCGGGGTTCGGCGCGGCCTTGACGAGGGCTTCAGCGTTCTCCCACGTCCAGCGATCGGTCGCGGGCACGCCGGGGTCCAGGTC
>JAIEQQ010000400.1 GCA_019747615.1 Phycisphaerales bacterium | reverse complement strand
GCCGGGCGTCGTGGCAGGCGTCGTGGGTGCGGTTCGGACGTAGATGTAGGTGAACGGCGCGGTCGATCGCTGCTGCGTGCGGGCCGGCGTTTCGCCGTCGCAGATCCGGCGTGTCGTCGTGGACATCGGCCCCGGCGGCTACACCGCCCTGCGCATGGCGGTGGCCAGCGCGAAGATGATCGCGCTGGTCGGCGGCGCCGGGTGCGTCGGCGTCCCCGCGGCGGCCGTCGCGTTTGAGTCGCTCCGCCTCGCTGGCCAGAGCGACGCGCCGGCCGGGCCGGTTGTCGTCGTGCTGGCGACCAAGGGTGAGTCGGCGTTTGTGACGCGCTTCGGGGGACGTGCGCCGGAGGGCGACGGCTCGCCGGCAATGTCGCCGGATGACGGGCGCGTGATGACCTGGGCCGAGGTGTGCGCGATTCGCGATCTGGCTCGCGGCGTGCTTCTGATGGACGAGCACGTCCCGAAGCGCTGGCACGAAGAAGCCGCGGCCCTCGGCGTCACCGTTCGCGCGCCGAGGTTCGACGCGGTGTCACTGCTCCACGCGGGCGCTCGCCTCGCGGGCGACGGGGATCAATCGATGGATGCCTCGATGCTGCTGCCGCTGTACGCGCGCGAGCCGGAGGCGGTCACGATCTGGCGTGAGCGGAAGGCGAACGCGAAGCAGTGAGAGTTCAGGCCTTCTTGACGATCGGCTCTTGTGTCGGCGCTGCGCCATCAACGGGCGCACCGAGGATCGGCGGTGCGCCAGCGGGCAGGGCGCTGGCCAAGGCTTGCTCTTCGAGTTGCTTCTTGCGTGCGGATTTGAGAGCGATGACGCCGATGAACGCCGCGATGACCAGCACGAGTGCGTAGACGAATCGTGCCTTGGTTGATTGCAGCGCGATGCCCATGACGCCGAATGCGCCGCCCATGGCGTAGAGCACCGTGACAGCGCCCTTGACCCCGAGCATGCGCTTGAGGATGTGGTGCAGGTGGTTGTCGTCCGCGGCGCTGATGGACTGGCCGGCGAGCTTTCGCCTCACGATCGCCAGCGAGGTGTCGATGATCGGCACCGCGAAGATGATCAACCCGCAGAGCACGAGGTTCGTGCGCCCGGTGTCGCCGAGGGTCAGCACGATCACGATGATGAGATAGCCGAGCATGAGCGAGCCGCAGTCGCCCAAAAAGATCGAGGCCGGGTTGTAGTTGTGAGGCAAGAAGCCCAAGCACGCGCCCATGAGCGCCAGGCAGAGCACGATGCGAGCGGCATCCAGCCGACCATGGTCGTAGCTGGCCAGTGTGAGTGCGATCACCAGCAGCGCCGCGCCCGCGATGACCGAGATGCCCGAGCAGAGCCCGTCGAGCCCGTCGATCAGGTTGATGGCGTTGCACGCGCCAAGCACGAAGATCGCGATGACCGCGGTCCCGGTCCAGTAGATGATGTCCAGGTGGATGTTGCCGCCGATCAGCGGCACGTTGAACGGCAGCGCGATGTTGATCGCCCAGTTGAGCGGGTCCGCCAGCGAGTCGTTGACCAGCGCGCCGGCGCCGGTGAGCACCTGCTGGGCGACCTTGACGCCGACGTCTTCCATCGCAAGGGCCGCCGCGGCGACGAGCATGCCGCCGATCTTCTGCAAGGGCGTGACGTTGATCACGTCGTCCAGCAGGCCGATGAGCATGATGATCGTCAGGCCGACGAGGATCGACATCGGCACCAAGACCACCGTCTCGTCAGGGGTGAGATGCAGCGGGTTGCTGATCTTGTGCCACGTGAGCAGGTGGTGATATCGCTCGGCGTACGAGAAGCCGATGCCGCCGACGATGCCCAGATACACCGCGACACCGCCGAGGTAGGCGATCGGGAGCTTGTGCATCTTGCGGGCTTCGTTGGGCCGGTCGATGATGCCGTTGGAGATCGCCAGCCGGCGCATGATCGGCGTCGCAAGGATCGTGATGACAAAGCTGACGATGAAGACGCCGATGTAGCCGTTAAAGATGTCCCAGAGGCTTGTCGGCTGCGGCAGCTGAGGCAGGCGGAGCGACTCTTCGAGCGTGCGCTGCTTCTCGGCCAGCGCGCCAATGTCCTGAGCGATCTGGCGCAGGCGCTCGGCGACCAGCGGGTTCGTCGCCGGGTCCACAAGAGCCGAGTTTTCGATCACACCTTGCATCACCGAGCAGATCCCTTCAATCCGGTCAAAATCTGAGCCGCGCGACCGCGGATGTGTTCCGCAAGATCGGCGATCGTGCGCTCCAGCGTGAATGTCGGCTCAAAGCCGACGGCACCTCGGAGCCGCGTCAGGTCGGGCTCGCGCTGGCGCAGATCCTCAAACGCGCCGGAATACGCCTGATCGTAGGGAATCAGGCGGACCTCGCTCGATGAAGAGAGTGTGTCTTTCACGCGATTGGCCAGGTCGATCATCGAGATCGACCGATCCCCACCGACATTGAACACCCGCCCGACACACGCCGGCGATTCGAGCATCCGCGGCAGCACCGACGCGACATCGCGCACATCGCAGAAGCATCGCGTCTGGCGGCCATCGCCATGCACGATGATCGGCGTGCCGGCCAAGGCCGCCTCGACGAATCGCGGCAGCACCATGCCGTAGTCACCGACCTGTCTGGGGCCGACGGTGTTGAAGAACCGCGCGATCACCACGCGCAGCCCGTGCTGCTGGTGATACGCCAGGGCCAGGTACTCGTCGATCGCTTTGCTGCACGCGTAGGACCAGCGCGACTTTGTGGTCGGGCCGTAGGTGACGTCGTCCTCTTCGCGAAAGGGGATGCGGTCGCTCTTGCCGTAGACCTCGCTGCTGCTGGCGATGAGCAGGGCCGCGCGTGGGCAGGCGCGCTGGACGAATCGCAGGAGCTCGCCGGTCTGCGCGACATTGGTCTCGATCGAGCCGATCGGATCATCGATGACGAGCTTGACGCCGACGGCAGCGGCGAGGTGATAGACCTCGTGAAACAGCTCCTGTCCGGCGGAAACTTCGCTCGCGAGCGTTGGCAGCGTCTGGCTCAGCCCGGCGCGGATGAAGCGAAGCGCGGGCACGCTCTGACGGAGGTTCGAGTCTCGCCCGGTGGAGAGGTCGTCAACGACGGTGACATGGTCACCCCGCGCCAAGAGCCGCTCAACCAGATGCGAGCCGATGAACCCCGCACCGCCGGTGACAAGGCAACGCCTTTGCGCGGGATGGTGCGTTGCGTCGGTCACGGTTGAGTCGGAGCCAGAGCGATCAAGCCGAAAAGTAGCTGCGTCACGAGCGCTTGGAGGGACGGACAGTGGCAGGGAGTCAGAATCAGGTGGTCATCGTTCGAGAGGTGAGCACACCAACCGTGCCTTCGCAGAGCCTCAGGCGCGGCGTCCGTTGTGCGCAAGCATCGTGCCCGAGCATACGAGCGTCACGAGTTCGAGCTGACCTGATACTCGTAGGCGGTCTTGATGTTCTCACGCATGTATCCGCCGGCGTTGGCGCGAACGGCGTTGACGACCACACCGAGCAGTTCGCCCTTGCAATCGCTGAGCTGATCGCGGAGGCGGGCAACAAGGCCTCGCTTCTCGCCGTTAGCGCGAACGACCAGGAGCGTCGCGTCGCAGCGGTTGGCAAGGCCAACACCATCGCTGGAGACGACGCCGGGTGCGACATCGATGATGATGAGATCGAACGACTCGCCGGACTCGCGAATGATCTGCGACATCGAGTCGGTCGGCAATCGCTCGGGCACGGCGCGATTGGCGCCCGAGCCGGCGGAGAGGAGCGAGAGGTTCGGGAACGCGGTGGCCTGGATCGCGCTCTTGAGCTCGGACTTGCGGGCCAGCACGTCGGCCAGGCCCGGGCCCTCGCTGAGCTTCAGCACCTTGTGGAGCCCCGGCTTGCGGAAGTTGGCGTCGATGAGCAGCACGCGCAGCTCGCTGGCGGCGAAGCCCATGGCCAGATTGGTCGCGGTGGTCGTTGCGCCCGAGCCCGGGTTGCCCGAGATCACCATGAGTGACTTGGCACCGATCTGGTTCATGCGCTTGACGATGTTCGCGCGGAGCTGGCGGAAGCCCTCGCTCACGGCGCCGGTGGGCGCATCGCGGAACGCGGTCTCGACGTTCGCCGGGCGCGTCGGATCCTCGCCGGCCAGCGGGATGATGCCCAGGAGCTTGATGCGCGGGATGACGCCGATATCCGCCGGCCCGCGGACGCGCTGATCCAGCGCCTCACGCAGCACGATGCCCGCCCCAGTCAGGCCGACCAGCAGCGCCACGCCCAGCGGCACCATGATCGTCAATCGCGGGAACGAGAGCGTGTCGGGCGTGCGCGGGGCCTCAAGGCGGCGGATGCGCCCGATGCGCTCGCCACGAACAAGCTCGTCAAGGAGCTGGATCTCGCGCAGCGCCGACGAGATCTCGTCCAGACGCTTGCGGTTGATGTCCTTGTTGTTACGGATGTCGTCCAGACGTGCGCGGGCGGCGGTGGAGCGTTGCAACTCCAGTCGCACCTCGTCGCGCTGGCGCGTCTGCTCGGTGAGCGCCGCCTGCGCCTGGCGCAGCGACTGCTCGGTGCGGTCCTTGTCTTCAAGGAAGATCTTCTCGAGTTCCTTGGCGAGCTCTGAATCGAACTGCGACTTCACGGCGTCCACGCGCGTGCGCAGGGCGATGCGGTCCTTGTGGTTCGCGCCGTAGCCGCGCTGCGAGAACGACTCGTCCTCGGCTTGCAGATCGTTGAGCCGCGTCTTGATCGACTGGATGACCGGCTGACGTTCGGCCTGGCCCCGCTGGTCGTCGGAATACGCGACGCCGCCGTCACGCTTGAGCTGCTCCTCGACCCGCTTCATCTGCGTCAGGGCGAACTGGATGCGCTGCTCGGCCTCGGAGATCGACGCGTTCAGCATCATCTCGCGGTTCAGCAGACCCGAAGACCCCTCTGCGATCGCGGTGATCTTGTTGCGTTCGATGATTTCCTGTTCGTTGCGCGCCAGCGTGTCCATCTCGGTCTGCAATCGCGAGCGCTCGGCCTCAAGCGGGCCCTTGCGGTCGCCGGCGGCGTTGCGGTTTCGGTTGCGAAGGTCTTCGAAGTACGAGGTGTGAACGGCCGAGGCGATCACCGCGACGTCCTCACGGATCGGCCCGCTGACTGAGAGCTCCATCAGCGAGGTGCCGGCGATCGAGCGAGCGCTGACCATCTCGCGGAGGTTGTTCACTGCGTCGGAGATCAGCATCACCTTCTGGCCGTTGGACGGGTCTTCCTTATAGAACTGCTGGGCCCACACCGTCTGCTCGCGGAGCTGCGCGTTGCGCTCCACCGCGTCGCGCAGCGTGCGGTCGGCGGTGAGCACGCGCGACTCGGTCATCGCGAACCGCTCGAACTCCTCGCGATCGGTCGCGGCCGAATCGGCCTCCAGCACCGATCGCACCGGCGGGAAGACCTGGTACGTCGATGTCGAACGCCAGACCGGGTTCGTGCGCTTGAGCACCTCGTTGGACACCACGCCCAAGGCAACGCCCGTGCCCGCGGCGAAAAGCAACAGCCACTTGTACTTCCGCAGGATCCGTACCGGATCGAGCGTGACGGTGGCCGGGGCGCCACCGCCGGTGGCGCTCGCCGGACGAGCAGGAACATTCGCCAGCGCGCTGGGTCGGATCGGAAGTGGTGCGGTCGTCATAATCAGTCCTTCGTTCGCACGCCGTGCGGCTTTGAGAGCAAGCCCGCCGGCGTGATATCAACTTTCAGCGTTGCTGTCTCTCAAGGATCGGGCGTTCGGCACGCCCCCTTGCAATCACTCGATAAACCAACGACATTCGCGGACGCGAAACTTGCGCGATCGTGCTCTGTCAGGGGGCGGCACGAACACGGTCCTCGATCAACTTCAGTTCGTCGCCATGCTGCTCAAGGATGCGGGGATCCTCCACGGCCCACGTCCGCACCTCGCGCAGCAGCGCCTCGGCGGTGGTGCGTTCGCCGCGTACGAGGCGGAGTTCGGCCAGGTGGATCGTGGCCGGCGTGCGAGAGATCGCGTCTTCGGCGACGCCACGCGAGCGCAGGAACGCCGTCTCGGCCTTGTCGTACTGCTTCAGCTTGAAGAACGCCGAGCCGAGCGTGTCGGCGTAGCTCGGGTTGTCCTTCGCGGCGGCGAACGCCTTCTCCGCCAGCGGAAGGGCCTCGGACGCACGATCGAGGTACTTCGACAGGAGGAAGGCGACGTTGTTCAACAGCTTCGGATCCTCAGGCGTGATCTCCAAGCAACGCTTGAAGAACGTCGCGGAGCGCTCGTAGTCCTTTTGTGAGTAGCTGATCTCGGCCAGGAACGTGAGCGCCGCGAGCTTGGTCTTGGCGTCCGTCGATGTGGCGACGAAGTCCTCGACCTTCTTGATGCCCTCGGCGCGTTTCTGCGGCTGCAGGGCCGCGAGGCGAGCCTGCTGGAAGCGCATCTGCTCGGTCCAGCCTTCGGCTGGCGTACGAGCGGCGAGGAATCGGATCGCCGCGTCGGTTCCGCCGAGCGCCGCGCCCACCTCATCGGTGAATCGTGTCGTCTCTTCCAACGCCGCGGGGTTCAGGAACTTCATCGCGCTGGCGGCGAGCCGCTCGGCATCCGCCGTCTTTCCCTGCGCCTGAGCCACGCGGGCCTTGGAGAGCAGCAGCGGGCCGCTCTCATCAGCCTTCAGCTCCGGCGTCGCGAGGATCTGCTCGGCCTTGGCGACGTCCGGCGGGGTCAGCCTCAGGAGACAGTCCACATATCGCCCGGCAACCTGCATCGTCTTGGTCTGGTCCCAGACCTTCCCGAGCATCCCCGCTTCTCGGGCGAAGTCTCGCTGCGACCGGAACAGGTCCGCAGCGACGCTGTACCAGCGCGGGTCGCCCTTGGTCTCCTCGATGGCCTCGAACGCCAGAGCGTTGGCCCGCTCGGATCTGCCGAGCTGCTGCAGCGCCCGGATCAGCAGCACGCGGGCCTCCTCGTTGGACGAGTCGGCCTTGATTCCTTCTTCCATCAGGCCCAGCATCTTGTCAGTGTTGCCCTGACGCGCGAACGAGTTGGCCAGCATCCGGCGCGCCGGGAAGAATCGCGCGTTCAGACGCAGGCACTCAGCCAGGTCCTGCTCCGCATCGCGCACATACTTCTCATCGGTGATGTTGAACTGCGCCCGCTTGAACAGCGTGACCGGCTGCGTCGGGGCCGCCTTCACCGCGGCGTCGAGCGCCGCCCGGGCCTTGACCTTGTCGCCGAGGCCCGCCTGGACCTCCGCCGTCAGCAGGTGGATCTGGAACACATCGGCCCCACCGGGCTTGGCCTCGGCCAGCAGCGTCGCGGCTTTGTCAAACTGGCCCAGTCGCGTGTGGCACTCGACGATGCGCTTGAGCAGGAGCTGGCTGTCATCGTCCTTGATCGCCGCCCGAACGCGCTCGTACGCCGCGATGGCCTTCTCGAACTCGTTGGCCGAGAACTGCAGGTCACCGATCGTGCGATCGGCCTCCATGCGATCGGGAAGTTGAACCGCCCGCGCCCGCTCGAGGATCTCCATCGTCAGGTCGCCAAATCCCAGGTTCCGCAGGGCAAACGCGAACGCGAGGTACCCCTCGGCACCCTTCGTACCGGCCTTGTTCGCCTCAACGAAGTCGTCGGCGAACTTCAGGGCCTCATCCTTCTTGCCTGCCAGAATCGCCTGCGCCGCATCCAGAACCTGGATCGCCGTCGCCTTTGACTCGCGCAGCTTCGCGATCGGCGCCGCCGCCTGCTCCGGCTTCCGAAGACGTATGTACCACTCCGCCAGCTTCGCGGTGTTCACGAGGTTCGTCGGGTCACCATCAAAGATCCGCTGGCGACGCACGATCGCGGCGTCGCGATCACCAAAGTCAAACTCCATGTCCAGCAGCAGGCTGGAGAACTCCGGGTCCCCACCGACCACCCGGTTCCGCTCGCGCGCATCGCGCAGGGCCTCGGCGTTCTGGCCAAGGCTGAGCTGCGTGCGGGCCAGCAGCAGCGCCGCCCGCGGGTCGTTGTTCTTGATCTGCAGCGAACGCGTCAGCGCGTTCCGCGCGCCCTCGAACTGCCGATCGGCCAAGCGGGCCTCTCCCAGCAGACGCCAGGGCAGCGGGTTCAGCTTGTCCTTCTCGGTCAACTCCTGGGCGATCCGCTGCGCTTCCTGGACCTTGTTCTCCAGGAGCAGCACGCGAATCTGATACGTCTTGCCGTTGAACGCGTCGATGTTCTTGGCCGTCGCCTTCTCGGCGATCTTGGCCGCCTCTTCCGTCCGCTTGCCCGCGATCGCGTTCTCGAATCGCACCGCCAGCACCGTCGGATCGTCCGGCGCGAGCTTCTCGGCCTTGTCAAACGTCGCCGCGGCTTCCTCGCGCTTGCCGCTCTGCTCCTGCATGATCGCGATGCGGATCAGCTTGCTGAGCTCCGGCAGATCGCTCTTCTCGATCTCAGCGATCGCGATCGCCAGCGGGTCCGGCGACTCGATCATCGTCTTGAGCCGCAGCGTCGCCTCGTCGTTGGGGTTTTTGGCCAGGATCTTGTCGACGCCGATCTTCGCCGTCGCCAAATCGTTCAGCCGGATCGCCCGCTGCACCGTCGCATTGAGCCGCTGCGGCTCATCGGTCCGCTTGACCAGGTCCGCCGCCAGCGCCTTGGCGACGTCGATATCCGGCGCCGTCTGCATCAGCATCGTCTCGAGCCGGTTGAAATCGCGGATCCACGGGTCGGCGCTCTTGCTGCCGTCAGAGACGAGCTTGATCTGCGACAGTTGGTTCTGGAACTCCGGGTTGGTCGGGTCGTCGGCCAGCAACTGCTCGATGATCGCGATCGCCGCGGGGTAGTTCTGCTGCTGCACCTCGATCTGCGCCAGCATCCGCAGCGATTCGAGCGACGGCCGCTTGATGTCGTTCATCCGCTGGAGCTGCTGCTTCGCCCCGCCGAGGTTCCCCTGGCGGTACAGCACCCGCGCCAGCATGAACAGCCCGCGCTGATCATTGTTGTCCGTCCGGTCGTTGTACTCCGTCAGCAACTGACGCACGCGCGTGCCATCACCCACGGCATCGGCAATCTTCGCGTCCAGCATCAGCAGCGTCGGGTCCGCGGCGCTGCCGACCTTCTTGGCATACGCCTCGCGATACCCCTTGGCACGGTCCAGGTGCTTCGTCGCGTCCGCGGCGTTGCCGTCGGTTGCCGCCTTGTTCCACTGCGCCAGCGCCGCGTCTGCCTGGCGGGCCACAGCCGCGTTGCGGAGCGAGAAGAGCGCAAGCCCCTCGACCGAGAGCGGCACGTTGGGCATCTTCTCCAGCTCGCCAAAGAACACCTCGGCCTCGGCCGGCCGGTTCAGCGCATCCAGCGCGGTGTCGGCCTTCTGCGCCCGCAGCAGCGCGCTGTTCGGGTTGCCCTTGATCATGTGGTCAAAGACCGACATCACCTTCTCAAAGAAGCCCTCGGGCGGGTTCGTCGCCAGATACACATACACCGCGCCGATCGCCGTCTGCGAGCGCACCGTCTTGGGATCAGACTTCAGCACCGACTCGATCGCCAGCAGCCCCTCGGCCTGCTGGCTCATTGCCAGCACCATCGGCTTGGACTTGCCGGCATCCACGCGTGCCGCCTCGCGCATGTTTACCTGAGACAGCAGCACCTGCGCCTCGGGCGCCGGCGGGCTCAGCGCGATGAAGTCCGTCAGGATCTTGCGCGTCTCGGCCAGCAACTGATCGGCAACCACGTCGTTGCTGCGGCGGCGCGCATCGGTCATCTCGTTGAGCTTGAGCTGCGCCATCGCGACCGCAGCCTCCGAGTCCTTCGGATCCAGCTTCAGCGCGACCTGAAGGTCTTCGACCATCTGCGCGTAGTCCTGCGGCTTCAGCTCGATGCGGCTCATCACCATCTGCGAGCGCGCCACCCCGCGGAACCGCCGGAGCTGCTCGCGATTCGTGTCCGAATCCGGGAACAGCCGCATCGCCTTCTCGATTTCCGTCACGTAGTTGTTCCAGCTCACCGCGTCGCGTTGCGCGCGGCGCATGTCCTCGAGCATCGCCCCAAGGAACGCGCTGTGAGACTTCACGTCCGTGCGACGCACCGTTGCAAGCTGCATCATGGCCGCGACGTACTCGCGCGTGAGCCGCTCCTGATACTGCTGCTGCGTGCTCGGCGTGGACTTGGCCATCGCGTCGATCCACTTCTCCAGGTACGCGGTGTTCGTCTTCTCCTTGTTCACCGCGTTGCCGTAGAATCGGATCGCCTTGTCCCAGTCACCGGCCGCCGCGGCGGTGTCGCCCTGGCGGATGTTGTCCGCCGCGGACTTGGAGCCCAGGAAGTAATACGCCGCGCCCACGCCCAGGCACACGCACAGGAGCACGGTGCTGAGGACCACCACGAATGTTTTGTTGACTTGGGAGGCCATCGTTCTGCCCTTCACGAGTGAGTACTTCGAGTCACGATCTGATCGTCATCATCCATCGCCGCCGGCGCACCGCTGCGCCGGCGCGTTGACTACTGCTTGGTCCTGCTCTTGTTCCGCGGGTTGTCCGGTGGGAAATCGCCGGTGTAGACCTCGCTCCAATCCGGCACGCACCGCATGATCTCCGGCAGCAGGTCATCCATCAGAGAACCGGCCAGCGCCGCCAGCTCTTCCTTGCTCTTGACCTCGCTGGAGCTGACCTGCACCTTCAGGTAATACGCGTAGTCGTTCGTCAGCTCAAAGGCCAGCGTTCGCACGCCCTCGGGCGAACTCACGTGCCCGCCGTTGGCGATGAAGAAGTACCCGGCGTGCAGCGAGCCGCTCTGGCCCGGCCCGGTGAACTGCGTCACGCGAATCTGGAGCCTTTCCGGCGCTCGCGGCATCAGCACCCGCAGAGCACCCGCCCGCGCCGTGTACGCCTGGCCCGCCCATTCCGGATTCACCGGCGACGCCACCGGCACCATCGACGCCATGTCCAGCGGCACCGGCACGTCCGTCGGCGTGCTGTCCAGACTCCACCCCGCGCC